>JAYVOI010000370.1:0-15667 GCA_043758005.1 Ilumatobacteraceae bacterium | reverse complement strand
GTCAAGATCGGCGTCATCGACGCTGCCAAGGTCACCCGCTCGGCACTGCAGAATGCAGCGTCGATCGCAGCCCTGTTCCTCACCACGGAAGCTGTCGTCGCCGACAAGCCCGAGAAGGACGGCGGCGGCGGTATGGGCGGCGGAGGCATGGAGGACTTCTAGTCCCCCGGCCAACTGTCCAACCGGTCATCTGACCAATTCGATTCGGCGAACGGCCCCGGGCTTCGGCTCGGGGCCTTCGTCCTTTTCCGTGCACTACGGCACAGGTCGCCCGAGCCCGCTTACACTTGCCGGCATGCGACGGACACTGGTGATTCTCGGATTGTGCGCGGCCCTCGCCGCCTGCTCGAACAGCGACGGCTCGAAGGCAGCGTCCACCGACGCGCCCTCAGCCTCCTCCGCCGCGTCTCCCGCCACAACTCCAGCCACGTCCCCGGCGGATGTCTCGGTGACCTCTGCTGCGGCGCCCTCGGCGACCGAGGCTCCGGCGATACCCGACACCACCGGCGCAGTTGCGCCGCCAGGAACGGTCGACCCGTGCGCCATCGTGACCACCGACGATGTCGCCGCCGCCTTCGGTGGCTCCGTCGCTGCCGGCGTGACCAACCCCGACAATGGCGGTTGTGACTACGAGATCACCGGCGAGACCAACACCGGGCCCAGCGGAATCCTGACCCAGGTCTCGATCGAGTTCACCGGCGCCGACTTCAACCCGTACGAGAAGGCGAAAGTGGTCTTCCCCGACCTCGTCAAGGTCGACGGAGTGGGAAGTGAGGCCTACTACCTCAGCTTTGGATCCCAGTTGCACGTCAACATCGGTGGTCAGGAGCTGGTGATCTCCGGCCTGTTCCCCGGCGACGACGCGGCCGTGCAGGCCGAGGTCATCGCCTTCGGCAAGACGCTGGTCGGCAAGCTCTGAGTCGTGCTCAGCCGCCGGCGACGGCGGGGATGATGCTGACCGTCTCGCCGTCGGGCACCTTGGTGTCGACGCCGTCGAGGTAGCGCACGTCGTCGTCGGCGACGAACACGTTGACGAACTTGCGGAGCGCGCCAGTGTCGTCGAAGAGGCGCTCGCGGAACCCGGGATGAGCGGTCTCGAGGTTGGCCAACACATCGGCCAGCGTGACGCCCTCGACCTGCACGGAGGACGCACCGCCCGCGATCGGGCGCATCGTGGTGGGGATTCGAACGTTCACGGACATGGGTGAAAGCCTACCAACTGGGTCGGGATTCGAAACCCTCGAGCACCGCCATTGTGTGCTGCGCCAACGTCTGCAACACGTAGCCGCCCTCGTGCACGAACACGGTCGGGCGATCGAGGTGCGCCAGCAGATCACCGACGGTGACGAACCCGGCGTCGGTGATCAACAGCGGGCTGTTCGGGTCGTCGGCCGCGGCATCGACCCCGAGCGACACGACGACCGCATCGGGCCGGAACTGCGCCGCGTCGGCCAACAGCGACCGGCACGCGGCCAGCCACGCCTCGTCGTCAGAGCCGGGCTCGACCGGCACGTTGCGATTCGTTCCGGTGTCATCGACCTCATCGGCGTACCCGGCGGTGTGGGGGAACCATCCCGCTGCCGGGTCGACGTGCACCGAGCCGTAGAAGACCGTCGGATCGTTCCAGAAGATCGCCTGCGTTCCGTTGCCGTGATGGGCATCGATGTCGATGACAGCGATGCGCTCACGGCCGTTGGCTCGGAGTTGTGCGGCAGCCACGGCGGCGTGTTGAGATAGCAACTCCCCCCGAAGAATGCTGGGCCGGCGTGATGCCCCGGCGGGCGGCACACTGCGTAGGCGGCATGGTGTGGACCAGCGACGAGGTCCGCTGCGGTTGCTGCAGCGTCGGCAGCGGCCTTGGCACCGGACCACGTTCCCTCGCCGATGCAGGTCATCGTGTCCATGGCGTAGAACCCGATCTCGGCACGGATGGTCGCCGCACCGCGACCTCGGACTCCACCGTGTGAACCCGCAACCGGCGGGAAGAAGTAGGGGTGACGTACGGGATGCCTCCCGGCGGATCGAGATGACCCTCGGCAGCCCACCGTTGGTACGCGGTCTGCAACACCCTGAGGAACTGCAGGTCGTGCACCCGCAGCAACGAGTCGAGGCCATGGTCGACGGCCTCGACGATCGGGGCACCCGCTGCGACGCACGCCGTCGCCAGGATCTCGGCGCGGGCCGGCAACTCGTCGCTGGCCTCGGTCACCCCACACCACACCCCCGTGGCCACGTCGTGCAACACGTGGTCGGGAGCCACGACCACGGGCATGGACAGATGGCCTCCGTTCACATCAGGTCCAGCAGTTCGTCGATGGGGAGGGCTTCGGCGATACGGCCGAAACGACCGGTCGTGGTGGTCGCCCGGAACAGGCTGTCGAGCACGGCCTCCTCGGTCGCGTCGACCGCGGCCTCGAACAGCCCGTTGAGATCGCGGTCCGACAGCACGTCGCGGCTGATACGCCCACGGCCGTCGCGAGGAAGGCGGCTCGCCGTGGTGAAAGCGACGAAGATCTCACCGCTGCCGTGCGTGGCGACCGAACCGGTACGGGCCAGGCCGAGGCCGGCGCGCCGGGCGACGCGCTGGCACTGCGCCGGGAGGATCGGCGCATCGGTGGCGATCACGACGATGCAGCTTCCCTCGGGCGCCTCGCGCTCGCCAGTGCGCCCGAGCTCGGCGAAGCGCCGTCCAACCGGCGAACCGTTGACGCAGAGCCGCTCCAATGCTCCGAAGTTGGTCATCACCAGCACGCCGATGGTGTGGTCATCGACACGACGGGAGGCGGTCCCGATCCCGCCCTTCCACCCGAGGCATGTCATGCCCGAGCCGGCGCCGATCGCACCGGCTTCGAACGCACCGCTGGCTGCCGCGGCGAACGCATCGGCAACGTGATGTGGGCGCACAGCCATGGCCGAGGGGTCGCTGAGCCACGAGTCGTCGCACTCCCCGACGACGGGGATCACGACGTCGTCGACCACACCGGGCACGTCGCGCAGCGTGGCCTCGACGACTCCCTGATACGCCATCCCGACACTCATGGTGGCGGTCAACACGATCGGCGTCTCCAACGTGCCCCATTCGCCGATGGTGAGCGATCCGGTCAGCTCGCCTGCCCCGTTGAGGACGGCAGTGCCGGCAGCCATCGGACGTTGGAACAGAGAATCCAACGTGTCGGGCACGATCGCCGTCACGCCGGTGCAGTGCTCGGCGATCGTGGCATGCCCGACGCGCAGTCCCTGCACGTCGGTGATCGCGTTGAACTCACCGGTCGGCAACGTGCCGATCTCGATGCCGCAGTCGCGCGGGCGGGGGCGCTGCTGCTTCATGACGCCGACAGTACAACGACCGCCTACGGTGCATCCCGTGGAGCGCTATGACCTCGCCATCATCGGCCTCGGTGGCATCGGCAGCGCCACCGCCTGGTTCGCGGCGCGCGGCGGCCAGTCGGTTGTCGGATGGGAACGCTTCGACCTCGGCGGGCATCATCACGGCGCCTCGCACGATCACAGCCGAATCATTCGGCACAGCTACCACACGGCGCACTACGTGGATCTGACCCGGCTGGCCTACGACGCCTGGCACGACGTCGAGGCCGACAGCGGCGAGACGTGTGTGCACGTCACCGGCGGGATCGATCTGTTCCCGCACGCCGCGGCGATCGACAGCGCGACGTACCGCGATGCGATGCACGCCTGCCACGTGGAGTTCGACGAGCTCACACCGGCGGAGGTCATGGCTCGGTGGCCTGCCTGGCACGTCGCACCCGACACCGAGGTGCTGTACCAGGCCAACACCGGCATCGTCTCCCCGGCGGCCACCGTTCCGTTGCTGCAGCGACTCGCAGCGGGTAGCGGCGCCGACTTGCGCGGCAACACGGCGGTGCTGGCCATCGAACCCGACGACGATGGCGTCACCATCCACCCGGCCGGCGGCGACGCCGTGCATGCTGCGCAGGTGGTGGTCTCGGCGGACGCGTGGACGGCGCAGCTGATCGCGCCGCTCGGCGTTGCCCTGCCGTTGACCGTCACGCGCGAGCAGGTCACGTACTACGGCACCGATTCGGCGCAACTGTTCGAGCAGGGAAACTTCCCGGTGTGGATCTGGATGGACGACCCGTCGTTCTACGGGTTCCCGACGTTCGGCCGGCCGGGGGTGAAGATCGCCCAGGACTGCGGAGGGCAGCCCGTCGACCCCGATCGTCGCGGTTACGAGCCGGACCGGGAGATCCTGGCGCGCACTGACGCGTTCGCCGCCGAGGCGTTCGACGGCCTGCTCGGGCCGGCGACGTTGACCACGACGTGCCTGTACACGCTGCCGCCCGATCGCGACTTCGTCCTCGACGCGCTGCCGAATCATCCGAACGTGCATGTCGCGCTCGGCGCCGGCCACGGGTACAAGTTCGTCGCCTGGTTCGGCAAGACACTCGCTGCCATCGCGGCGGACCGCGCTCCAGGCTGCGACCTCACGCCTTTCCGCCTCGATCGGCCGGCGCTGACCGATCCATCGTGGGAAGCGAACTGGTTGGTCTAGAACCTGCGATTGTTTGCAGCGCGGCGTTGCGCTGGTGCGTGTGTGTCGTTGATGCTCATCACCAGCACGTCACGACATGGCCCACACATGACCGAACCCACCGAACTCGCGATCATCGTCACCAGCTTCGAGGATCTGTATCGCCACGAGTACCCGGGACTGATCGCTGTCGCCACGGCGCTGTCGGGGCACGACGGTGAGGATCTCGTGCAGGACGCGATGCTCAGAGCGATCGTCCACTGGGACAAGGTTCGTCGTCTCGAACGACCCGGCGGTTGGTGCCATCACGTGCTGGTGAACCTGTGTCGCAGCAGGCGGCGTCGACGGGCGACCGAAGAACGATTCTTGGCCCGGCTGCGGCGCGAGGCGCCGTCGACACCGGCGCCTTCAGATGACGTGATGTCGTTCTGGGCCGCTGTTCGCGAGCTCCCCGAGCGACCACGTCTTGCCGTCGCGCTCTACTACGCCGGCGACCGATCGGCGGCGGAGGTGGCCCGAATCCTCGACGTCCCGGAAGGGACCGTGCGCAGCGATCTCAGCCGCGCTCGTTCGTTCATGCTCGGCCGAATGGGGGTCCGGCCGTGACCGACCATCCCGACCATCGCGATGACGCCTTCGAGCAGCTGGCGCGCAGAGCGGGCGCTGCGCTTCACCGACCGGCACCGGTGGACGGGGTCGCCCGACTCCAGACTGCTCGACGTCGGCAACGAATCGTTCGTGCCTCGCTTGCCGCTGGCACGTCCGTGGTCGTCATCGTCGTCGGTCTCATCGTCGTGACACGTCCGGCGGATGACTCCGTCGCACCGTCGGGCTCAGCCGACGCGACGACCGTGGCACCGTCGACAACATCAACCACGTCAACAACGTCAACACCGTCGACAACAGCTACGCCAGCCCCGCTGAGCCTTGCGTACACGTTGTCGGGGGTGGAAGGCCTCGCATCGAGTGGGAACCCCGAGCGCACCGATGCCAGTGGCGATACGTCCTTGGTCGCGGCCTGGTCCGCGGCCGGCGGCATATCGAACGGCTACCTCGTCCTCTCTGACACGCAGGCACCGGTCGCCACAAGCCCCGAGGGAGACGTGACGTCGGGGAGCCTCGACGTCCCCGATGGGCACGCCTTCGTGGTCACGGACAACGGATTCGAAACGCTGACCAGCGCCACCCGAATCATGTGGTGGCGTGCCGACGGGCGGCTATGGATCGTCAGCAACTTCGGACTCACCCCAGCACGGCTGACGGCGTTGACGCTTGCCATCCAACCAGGTTCGGGCCTGCCCTACGTTCTGGCGGACCCGTCGATGGCGTTCGTGGGCTTCAACACGTCGGAGTCCTTCGAGTCGATCACCCAGGATTGGATGCTGGACGGATCGCACCTGACGTTGGCTGCGACCACCGGCGGGCTCGCCCAGCAGTTGGCAGGTGTCTCGCCGCAGTCGATCGTCGAACGCACCGTTGCTGGGGTGCCGGGCTACGCGATCACCCTGACCAACGGTCAGGTGAACCTGGCCTGGCCGACGGACAACCCCGACCACTGGGGATCGCTGATCATCAGCGCTCCACTGGCCGAACGCATCGACGAGATCGTGGCGGCGATCACGTCACGCTGAGTTCGAAAGCACGGCGAGATGGATGGAGCATCAATCGGCACCACATCTTGTGGTGGCGAAGTGCAGCAACCCCCGATCGGTCCCCGAATGCCGGTTGCGAACTCATTCTCACTGGGCATTTGGGGCGCCCAGATCCGCGGTTCTGGGGCAGCCCAGTAACGATGACGGGGTCTCGATGTGACCACTCGGCTGACACAAGATGTTGTGCCGATTTGTACTCCATCCATGGGTACGTTTCGTCGCCAATGACAGGCGACGCTGCCGGGCCGGGTCAGCGGCGGCGACGGCTGAGGCCCAGGCCTCCGCCGGTCAACAACAGCACGAGCACGATGATCAACAGGATTGTCAGCATGACCAGGGCCTATCCGTTCTGCCATGGGTCGAAACGGTCAGCTGTCCTCAGCTGTGCATCTTCGCGGTCCACCAGCGGCGGATGTCGAGGCTCGGGTCTTCCATCGGCGCATACCAACCATTCCGGAACGACCGACTCTGCATCCCGCGCTGCACGCGCTGGCAGATCGCCCAATCCTGCAGATTGACCATGTGCCAGAAGTCGACGGCATCCGACGCGTCGAACCCGGGGGCGGCGACCTCGGTGGGGTGGAACAGCACCTGGCATTCGATCGCAGTTCGGTCGGCCGCGACCGGGTGGAGGATGAAGGCAGCGACGTGGTCGCGCGACAACGACAGCATGAGGTTGGGGTAGATCAGTTCACCGAAGTGGTTGACCTGTTCGGCGTCGTTGAGCCCGGGGAACGAAGCTCGGTCGCTGGTGCCGGTGGCGCTGAAGGTGTCGGCGCCCGGACGATGGGGGATGCCGTGCTCCCAGTCGAGCGCCGACCCACCACGCACGCGGAACGAGGGGACCAGATCGCACAGCTCCGGGTGCACCGGGCCGCAGTGGTAGCACTCGTTGTAGTTCTCGGCGATCACCTTCCAATTGGCAGCGACGTCGTAGCTGATCGAACGCCCGACCACGAGTTGGTCGAGCGGGAAGCGACCGAGCCGTGCGACGATCGGGCCGAGATCATCGAGCATCGACGGGCCGTCGGCAGCCAGGCGCACGAACACGAAACCGCCCCACTCGGCGAGGCCGTACCGATGCAACCCGAACTCGTCCGGGTCGATGTCGTCGACCCACGGCGAGGCGCGCAGCGAGCCATCGAAACCGTACGCCCAGAAGTGATACGGGCAGCGGATCACGGTGTCGAAACACGGTGACGTCGCCGCGCCGATGGAGGTGTCGACCAGCTCGGTGCCGCGGTGCATGCACCGGTTGGCGAACGCAGCCAGCGCGCCACCGTGGTCACGCACGATCAACACGCGCTCGCCGGCCACCGACGCCAGACGGTGCGACCCGGGCTCGACACCGATCGAGTCCCCGCGACCGATGCACACCCACGACGGCGCCATCGCCAACCGTTGCTCGTCGACGAAGACGTCCGCGTCGCAGTATGCGGATCGCCCCAGACTGGCTTCCATCACGCGCTGACGGGCGGCCGCCGCGACGCCCAGGGCTGCGCCGTCTCGAGCTGGGCGGCAATGCGCACGAGCACGTCCTCGCGACCGAAACCGGCGACCAGTTGCACGCCGACCGGCAAGCCGTCGGCCGTCCAGTACAGCGGCAAGCTGATGGCCGGCTGCCCGGTGACGTTGAACTGCGCGGTGAACTGCAGCAGTTCACGCACGCGCATGCCACCTTCGGGTCCGGTGAGATAGCCGATGGGCGGAGGTGGGGTGGCGATCACGGGTGTCAACAACAGGTCGTGGCCCGCACTGCCGTCGGCGGGGTACCACCACGACAACATCTCACGACACCAAGCCGCTTGGGCGCTGACCGCTAACAGGTAGTCGGCGGCCGAAACCGACTTGCCGAGCTCGCCGTAGAACGCGTTGTCGGGCTCGATGTCATCCTCGGCGATCGGCCGACCGATCCAGCCCTCGATGACCCGCAGATCGTAGGCGGTGCTGGCGGCCACCACCGTGACGAAGCGATCCTGGAAGGCGGCGTCGGCGAGTGCCGTGGGTGCCGATTCGTCGAGGTGGTGGCCGAGGGACTCCAGCAACTTGGCCGCGACGGCAACGGCTGCTTCGCAGTCGGGATGCGAGGGCACGAGCGGCGAGCGATCGAGCATTCCGATGCGTAGCGCGCCAGGATCCGCTCCGACCTCGTCGACCAGCGGGCGGGCGAACGGCGACGCAGCGTACGGGTCGCCCGGCTCGTAGCCGGAGATCGCGTCGAGCACCGCTGCCGTGTCGCGCACGCTGCGGGTGAGGCAGCCTTCGATGATCGCGCCGGCCCAGGCTTCGCCGACCAACGGTGCCTGACTGACCCGGCCCTTGCTGGGCTTGAGGCCAACGAGCGCGCACTCCGACGCCGGCACGCGGATGGACCCGCCACCGTCTGTGGCATGGGCGACGGCGACGAAGCCGGCGGCCACGGCAGCAGCGGAGCCGCCCGACGAGCCGCCGGTCGAGTGATCGAGGTTCCACGGGTTGCGCGTCGGCCCATAGGCCAAGGGCTCGGTGGTGATCGTGCTGCCGAACTCCGGCACGTTGGTTCGCCCGATGGCCACGAACCCCGCCTTGCGGAACCGGCGGTACAACGCCGAGTCGACCGTTCCGCGGTGATCGACCGCCTTCAGGCCCCGCGAACCGAGGTGGTACGGCTCGCCGTTCATCATGCAGCCGAGGTCTTTTACGACCATCGGAACGCCACCGAACGGCCCGCTGGCGCTGGCAGCTTCGACAACCGCAGCCTCGTAGCGCGGGTGGATGATCGCGTTGATCTGAGGGTTGACACGCTCGGCAGCCTCGATCGCGGCCTCGACCAGTTCGGTCGCCGACACCGACCCGCTGCGCACCAATTCGGCCTGCGCCGTTGCATCGAGCGAGGCAAGGTCATTGGCAATTCCCATGGCGGGCAACCCTAGGCTGCGCCGGTGCGCGTGGTTGCAGCGGTCGACAAGTTCAAGGGCACGGCGACTGGCGCACAGGTAGCGGCCGCCGTCGGTTCGGCGTGTTGGGAGCTCGGTCACGATTGCGTCGAGCTGCCCATCGCCGACGGTGGTGAGGGCACGCTGGAAGCCCTCGGCGGCCCGAACCGCTCGTCAACGGTGACCGGGCCGTTGGGCGATCCGGTGATCGCCGAGTGGCGAATGTCGCGTGGCACCGCGGTCATCGAGATGGCCAGGGCGTCGGGTCTCACCCTGGTCGGTGGTGCGTTGAACAACGACGCGATGGCCGCGTCGACGATCGGCACCGGCGAATTGATCGACATGGCCCTCGATGCCGGCGCGAAGAAGATCATCGTCTGCCTCGGCGGGTCGGCGACGACCGACGGAGGGTACGGCGCAGTCCGCGCCATCCAGGGCCCTCATCGCCTGCGGGGCGTGAAGTTGCTAGTGGCATGCGACGTGCGGACCCGCTTCCTCGACGCAGCGGAGGTGTTCGGGCCGCAGAAGGGCGCGTCGCCGGCACAGGTCAAGCTGTTGACCGGTCGGTTGCGTCGGCTGGCGCAGATCTACCAGCACGACTACGGGGTCGACGTGCGCGACATCGACGGCACCGGGGCAGCGGGCGGGATCGCCGGAGCCCTCGTCGCCCTCGGAGGCCAGCTGCTACCGGGGTTCGACCTGGTGGCCGACGAGCTCGACCTCCACGACGCGATCGACGCCGCCGACGTGGTGATCACCGGCGAGGGCTACCTCGACGAGCAGAGCTTCGAGGGCAAGGTCGTCGGTGGCGTACAGGCACTGGCCGTGGATGCGGGCAAACCGGTCGGTGCAGTCGTGGGCGATGCCGCGCCAGAGGTAGCGACGCGTATCGACCATGTCAGCCTGGTCGACGAATACGGCACCGAGCGGGCCCTGCACGAACCGCTGTGGTGCATCGAGCGCGCCGCAGCAACGCTGCTGCAGCGGCTTACGGCGCAGCGGTCGACGAAGGAGCGCCGGCCACCGTTGTAGCGGTCGTGTCGGCACCGGTCATCTGCGCCAACGTCTTGCCGGCCTTGTCGTCGCCCAGCAACACGACCACCGTGTTGTCGGCGAGCAGACTGGTGTCGGCGATCAGCACCGGCGTGGGGATGATCTCGATCGAGGCGACACCCATCAGCTGAGCGACCGACTGGGCCACGGCTTGAGCCTGCACGTCGCCGTCGAGGTACTGGATCTTGGTGACCAGTTCCTTGGTGGAACCGTTGGTCGGGTCGCCCATGACGAACTGGTTTCCGGCCAGCGCGGTACTGAGTGTCTTGGCCACACCGTTCTGGTGCGACGAGTTGACCACCAAGACCTTGGCCCCCGTGGTCTGCGGTGTGAACACCGTGACTAGGGGCTCGGTCGGAAGCGGCGGAAGGGTGGCTGCCGTCAACGGGTCGACCGTCGTGACAGGCGGCAGCGTGGTGGCCGTCGTGCCCTTGTCGTCGCTGCGGATGTTCTTGAGGATCAGGAACCCGACCACGACCGCGGCAATCGCGATCACGATGGCCAGTGTCGAGCCCATCGGAGAGGCGCCGCTGCCCGAGCGCTTCGGCGGACGGCTCGGCTGTTCGTTACTCATATGTGCTCCCTCATGGTCCCCCGGCTAGTCACCACTGGCCGCGCCTTCAATCATCTCACGACGACGACGCTCGCGATGGCGCCGGAGGCGACGAACCGTGAGCGGATCGAACTCGAGTGCAGCCGGGTGGTCGATCACCTGGTTGACCTCGAGGTTGTATTCCTCGACCGAGCAGGCAAACCGCGCCCTGATAGCGTCGTAGCGGTGCTCGTCGAGCGTGAACCACGACGACTCGAAGCGGATGATCGCCTGATCGCGTTCGCTGAGTGTTGGAGTTCCGTCTGTCACAGGGTCAAGCCTTGCCGGTGGAGGAGGGTCATTACAAGGACCCCCCTACTAATGTCTCGTCGATGCCCTCGGCGAGTCGTCCATTCTTGATCGGCGTCGCCGGCGGGACGTGTGCCGGAAAGACCATGATCTGCGAGCGGGTCGCCGCGCTGGCGGGTGAGGAGCACCTCGCTCTCATCCGGCTCGACTCGTACCAGGTCGACCATTCGCGGCAATCGCTCGCCGAGCGGGCAGCAACGAACTACGACCATCCCGATGCCTACGACTGGCCACTGCTGAACGAGCACCTCGCCCTGCTGGTCGCCGGCCAGTCGGTGTTGTCGCCGACGTACGACTTCACGGTCCACAACCGCAGCGAGGAAGTCAAGCTGCAGCACCCGGCCCCGGTCATGGTCGTCGAAGGCATCCTGGTGCTGCACGACCCAGCGCTGCGCGACCGCTTCGACTTGAAGGTGTTCGTCGACGCCGACGCAGACCTGCGGTTCATCCGCCGGCTGCAACGCGACGTCGTGGCGCGCGGCCGCACACCCGACAGCATCATCGAGCAATACCTGACCACGGTGCGACCGGGCCACGAGCAGTTCATCGAACCGAGCAAGCGCTACGCCGACGTGATCATCCCCTGCGGCGTCCAGAACGAACCAGCGATCCAGCTCTTGCTGGCGCTCGTTCAGACCACCGCGGTCATGCCGCCGTCGACGTAGAGGATCTGGCCGTTGACGAAGCTCGACGCTTCGCTCGACAAGAACACGATCGCCCCACCGAGTTCATCGACGTGTCCCCACCGCCCGGCAGGTGTGCGTTGCGCGACCCACGCCGAGAACTGCTCGTCGGCGACCAGGGCCGAAGTCAGCTCAGTGGCGAAGTAGCCGGGCGCGAGCGCGTTGACCTGGATGCCGAGCGGACCGAGGTCGGCGCACATCCCACGCGTCAGCAGCTTCAGTCCGCCCTTGGTCGCCGTGTAGGGCGCGATCGTCGGTCGACCGAGCTCGGATTGCACCGAGCAGATGTTGACGATCTTGCCCCTGCCCCGCCCGACCATGTGCGCGCCGACCGCCTTGCCGACCGTGAAGGCGGCGACGAGGTTGACCTCGATGAGCCGGCGGAAATCGTCGACGGAGAAGTCGAGCAGCGGCGCACGCTTCTGCAGCCCGGCATTGTTGACGAGGATGTCGATCGGCCCGACGTCGCGCTCCATCGAATCGACGGCGGCGACGACGGCATCGGGATCACACACATCGAACGAACGGCAATGGACAGTGAGGCCTTCGGCTCGAAGTTCGTCGGCGGCAGCGAGCAGGACGGACTCCGTCCTCGCGTTCAGGATCAGCTCGGCGCCGGCGTTGCCCAGCGCACGGGCCAGCGCCAGGCCGATGCCGCGACTCGAACCGGTCACCAGCGCGATGCGCCCCGACAGGTCGAACGGCGATGGGCTCATCGAGTGCGCACGGCGGCCGAGAGGTCGTCGCGCACGATCACGCCGTCCTTCATCACCAGATCGATGCGCTCGCGATCCTGCAGCACGGCGATGTCGGTCAGCGGGTCGCCGTCGACAACGATCACGTCCGCCAGCCAACCCGGGCGCAGCTGCCCCAATTCATGGCCACGGCCCATCATCGCCCCACCATGGCTGGTGGCAGCGACGAGCGCCGCGGCCGGTGAGAACCCGAACAGCGTGACGAACAGTTCGAGGTCGCGCGCGTTGCGGCCCTGCGGCGTGCACGCCAAGCCGTAGTCGCCGCCGGGCACCACACGCACGCCGCGTCGATGTAGTTCCTGCATGTTGCAGGCAGTGATCTCCAGCTCCTCCTCCAGGTCACGGCGGCCCTGCCGTGTGAGATGGAGACCGTACTTGTCGCCTTCGTGAAGGTACGCATACGGGAACCCAATGGCAGGGGCGACGAACACGGAGTCCTTGACCGACTCGATCATGTCGAGTGCCTCCGAATCGGCGAGGGCAGCGTGGTAGATGATGTCGACGCCGTGCCTGACGCACATCTTGACGGAACCCGCGCTCGTGGCGTGGCCGGCCACGCGTCGCCCGCGGCCGTGGGCAACCTTCACGACCGCAGCAAGCTCGTCGCCGTCGATCAAGGTCGTGTTCGCCCCGGCGCCCATGTCGCCCCAGTCGCGATCGCCCGAGACGTTGACCTTGAAGATGTCGACGCCTTCGCGCGCGAACCGCCGCGCGGCCCGGCGGAACTCCTCGGGCCCGTCGCAGATGCATGCGAACCGCGCCCCTTCCGGGATCGGGAAGTGGGCCTGGTCGAGGTCGCCGAGGTTGCCGGTCGGGGTGATCTCCTGGCTCGCCGCCAGCATGCGCGGGCCGGGGATCTGCCCGGCATCGATGGCATTGCGCACCACGACGTCGAGCCTCGGCTTCGACGCAGCGGCACTGACCAGGCTGGTGAACCCGTGGTCGAGCAGGAGCGCTGCATTGGCGATCGCGGCGATGAGGTTCTCCTCGACCGGCATCAGCACGAGGTCCATCAGGCTGGCGACATTGGTGAACGAGATGTGGGCGTGGCCCTCGACCAAGCCGGGCATCACGGTGCGGCCGTCGAGCTCGAGGCGCAACGCGTGTGCAGGTGGCTCCCACGATTCCGTCTCGGGAACGACGGCCTCGATGCGGTTGCCGACGATCAGCACGTCGGCGGGGTACAGCGGCTGCCCGCTGCCATCGAAGACCATCCCACCGCTCAGCAGGATCGGATGATGCGAGTCGGCCACACCGATCTCCGGGCTTCGTTCATCGTTCACTGAAGCTCCTCCTCCTCGAGATGCCGTGCCCGGCCGATCATACGATCGCTGCCCATGCCCGGCGGCCGGTCGGGCCGCTGCTCGGGCGCGATTCCGGTACCAGGTCTACGACTTTCGCGCCCGGTGTGCCTCGTCGGGCGCGGTGTGAGTACGTCCCATACCGAGATCGCGCCCAACCGGGTTCAGGCGACCGGGATCGTCGATTGGCCGACGTCGAGAGCGCACGAGGCACTCGTCTACATTGAGTCGATGCGATCCCAGCCGGATTCGGCGACCCTCGACGGGCTGCTCGATGCTGAGGTCAGGCGTCTGATCGAGCGCCGCTTCTGGGAGCCCGTCGAGGCAAGTGCCTGCATCGAGGTGCTGCGACACGACGAGATCTTCCTCTCCAACCCGACCGCACACCCCTCGATGTTCGCCGATCACGGCGTCGTGCACGTTCGCGACATCGCGGCGTCGTTCATCGAACTGGGGAGCACGGTGAACGGCCGACTGCTCGCCGCTCGGCCGGCTGATCGTCAGACCTTCCTGCTCGCCTACGGACTGCTCATCACCTATCTGCACGACACCGGCATGTTCGACCAGACGCGCGCCGGTCGACGGGTGCACGCGCTGTTTGGCGCGCAACTCGCGTTCAGCACAGCGATGGACGATGTGATCGACCTGCTCGTCGAGGGCTCGGGGCCGGTCGTCGACCGCCTTCGCAAGGTCGAAGCGGACTCGCCGTTCGTCGCGCCGCTCGACGTCGTGTTGCGCGAGGTCATGTCGCTGACTGCGGCGCACAGCAAGTCGACCGTGCCGGCCGCAGTGCTCAACGACCGCGCCGGGCTTCGGCGCTTGATGATGCGTTCGGTGTTCACCGACCTCGAGGCACACAAGGCTTCGGGGCATACACCGGATGGTGCGGTCGGACCGATCGAGTTGTCGGTCAACCTCGACCGCTACGACGACCCGATGAGCGAGGCGTTCGCCTGGCTGGTGTCGGGCGACGTCGAGCACCAGCGCTTGGTCGACGACGTGATCGACGCCGTACGGGTGTTGCGGGCCGCCGACGCACTTCGACAGCGTGGCACGTCGCTCCGCACGGCTGCGGGCTACGAGATGTTCATCGCCGCGGCGACCGGAAGCGCCGTGTACGCCTTGCGCAACGCCGCCAACACCGAGCTCGTGCTGATGCGGTCGGATGACGAGAAGAGCTCCGGCGAGGCCAACGTGCGTGTCGCCGCGGTCACCCAGAACGGGCACCTGCGCATCTCGTTCCACCGGGGTGGCTTCACCGATGCCGGGGCCTGCGAGCGGGCAGCGCATGCGACCGCCGTGGTCGTCGGCGACATCCAGGCCGATGTGCTGCCGACGTTCTCCGCTGCCCGGCACGCCACGGATCTTCCGCTCCCGACCCGCCGGGCGACCGACATGGTCGTCCAGCTCGAGCGCCCCGCCGACCGGCCGGCCTTCGCCGACGACGTTGCGGCTCACCTGATCTCGATGTATCCCGACCTCAGAGGTCGCGTCGCAGTCGTCGCTGATGTCGAGGGTGCCGCACCCACCGAGCGCGAGCGCTACCACCGCTCCCTGCCGGTGGCCCCGGGCTCTGCTCGGGCAGACGAGATCATCGCCGGCCTCGGCGCGCACGGGCTGCGAGTCGGCGCAGTCGACCCAGTCGCCGCATTCGAGGATGTACGGGTCGCCAAACTCGAGGCCGGCGAGGTGTTGGCCGCCGCTGGCTCGCCATCGGCCTTCGTCTACGCGGCGACCGCGCCGGGCCTCGTCGTGCGCCCGCTGGGCGGCTACGCCACACAACCGGTTGGCGCGTGGGTGCCGATCGGCGTGACCGGCGTGATCCGGCGGGCCGGTCGCAACAGCGACGTCGTGGCCGAACAGGCGGTCGAGGTGGTGCTGGTCCCGGGAGAGCTCT
>JAYVOI010000369.1:0-2993 GCA_043758005.1 Ilumatobacteraceae bacterium | reverse complement strand
ATCGACAAGCAGTTCGGAAAAGGGTCCATCATGCGGATGGGCGAGAAGACCTCGATGGGCATCGAGGCCATTCAGACGGGGGCGCTGTCGCTCGACCTCGCCCTCGGTGTCGGCGGGTTGCCGCGTGGCCGTGTGGTGGAGATCTTCGGTCCCGAGTCGTCGGGTAAGTCCACGCTGGCCATGCACGTCGTGGCCGAGGCGCAACGCAACGGCGGCATCTGCGCCTACATCGACGCCGAGCACGCCATGGATCCGGTGTACGCCAGCGCCATCGGTGTCGACATCGACCAACTGCTCATCAGCCAGCCAGACACCGGCGAGCAGGCGCTCGAGATCGTCGACATGTTGGTGCGTTCCGGCGCAGTTGATGTGGTCGTCATCGACTCGGTGGCTGCACTCACGCCTCGCGCCGAGATCGAAGGCGAGATGGGCGATACCCATGTCGGCCTGCAGGCCCGGTTGATGAGCCAGGCGTTGCGCAAGCTCACTGCCAACCTCAGCCGCACCAACACCATCGCCATCTTCATCAACCAGTTGCGCGAGAAGATCGGTGTCATGTTCGGTTGCTTCAACTACTCCACTCGGGTCACGCTGGCCGATGGCACGCAGGAGAAGATCGGCAAGATCGTCAACAACCGCATGCCGGTCGAGGTGCTCTCGTACGACGCCAAGCTCGACCGCATGGTGCCCATGCCGATCACTAACTGGTTCGACAACGGCGTGGCCGAGCGGTTCCTGCAGTTCAAGATCGCACGTGGAGGCGGCAATGGTGCCGCCCAGTTCGCAGCTACCGAAAATCACATGATTTCGACACCGGGCGGATGGCGTGCGGCCGGCGAACTGGTCGCTGGTGATCGGGTCATGCAGTCGGTACCGCACTACCTCAGCGACATGCAGTGGCAGGTGGTGCTTGGCGGGTTGATGGGCGACGGTGCCTTGTCACCCACCCACAGCGGCAATGGTGCCCGGTTCCGCTGGGGCCACGGTGCCAAGCAGGCCGAGTATGGCGATTGGAAGGCGTCGCTGTTCGCCAACATCACTGTCTCTCGCCATGTGAATGCCAAGGGCGCAGTCTTTTTCGATTGCCAGCCACTGCCCGAGCTTGCCGAATTGCGTGAGGCGGTGTACGTCGCCGGGCAAAAGGTGCTCAGCCACGATTACCTGAAGCAACTCACCCCGCTGTCGTTGGCCATCTGGTATATGGACGATGCTGGTTTCCAGAATCGCTCCAAGGGTCTCCAGGCCCGTACCGCAGATGGCAGTGGCCGTATAGAGATCTGTGTCGAGGCGATGTCGGCCGACACACAGGTTCGCTTGCGCGACTACCTCGCTGACACCTGGGGGATTCAGGCGACGCTGACCCGACGCGGGGCTCGGCAGAAGGCCGTGCTCGTGTTCGCCAAGGACGAGACTGCCAAGCTGCAGGCGTTGATCGCTCCGTTCGTGCATCCGTCCATGCAGTACAAGTTGCTCGACCGGTTCCAGGGTCGATTCGCTGTCGAGCCGGTGTTTGCACCGGTCCGTCAGATGCTTGCGCCCATGCCGATCCTCGGCATCACCGTCAAACCACCGACGCGCAGCATGCATCGATTCGATATCGAAGTTGGTGGCACGCACAACTATTTCGTCGATGGTGTCATGGTCCACAACTCCCCCGAGACGACCCCTGGTGGTCGTGCGCTGAAGTTCTATTCGTCGGTGCGTCTCGACATCCGTCGCATCGAAAGCATCAAAGATGGGGCCGAGATCGTCGGCAACCGCACCCGCGTCAAGGTGGTCAAGAACAAGGTTGCCCCGCCGTTCCGTCAAGCCGAGTTCGACATCATGTATGGCAAGGGCATCAGCCGCGAAGGCACGTTGCTCGACATCGCCGTCGACATGGGCATCATCAAGAAGTCGGGCGCCTGGTTCACGTACGAGGGCGAGCAGCTCGGCCAGGGCCGCGAGAACGCCAAGAGCTTCCTTGCCGACAACCCCGAGATCATGGTCGAGGTTTCCGAGAAGGTACGTGTCGAGGCCGGCCTCGGCCAGCAGGACGCTCCCGAGTTCACGCCTGCCGACGAAGAACCCATCACGATCGAGTGATCGATGTCGGTTCCCGCTCGACTCACCCTTGTCACTCTCGGCGTAACCGACGTAGCGCGGGCAACATCGTTCTTCGAGGCGCTGGGTTGGCGACAGTCCAGCGCCTCGAACGACGACGTGCCGTTCTTTCAGCTCGGCATTTCCGGTCTTCGGCCGCGAGGCGTTGGCCGATGGTTCGATACAACTCCCTTCGTGACCTGACCGCGACCCCTCGACCCGTGCACCCTTAGAGCGCGCACCGATAGCCTTTCGCCCGTGACCCGCGGCTACATCGTCCACACCTTTGGGTGTCAGATGAACGAGCACGACTCCGAGCGAATCGCCGGCTTGCTCGAAGACGACGACTACGTCGCGGTCACGGACGAAGCCGATGCCGACGTCGTGGTGCTCAACACTTGCTGCATCCGCGAGAACGCCGACAACAAGCTGTACGGCACGCTCGGTCACCTGAAGACGTGGAAGAACGCCGGAGACGGTCGCCAGATCGTCGTGGCCGGATGCCTCGCCCAGAAGGACCGTGACGTCGTGCGCAAGCGGGCGCCCTACGTCGATGTCGTGCTCGGCACCCACAACGTGCACCGCACCGCCGAGCTGATCGGCGAGGCCCGGCGCGGCGGCCCGATCACCGAGATCCTCGACGCCGCGGTGCTCGACGACCACACCATGTTCCCCTCGGCGCTCCCGGCCCGCCGCGAGACCGGGTTCAACGCCTGGGTCACGATCCAGATCGGGTGCGACAACCACTGTGCCTTCTGCATCGTGCCCGCCGTACGGGGCACCGAGGTGAGCCGGCCGTTCGCCGAGATCGTCGCCGAGGTCGGCGCTCTCGCCGCCGACGGCGTGACCGAGGTGACCCTCCTCGGCCAGAACGTGAACAGCTACGGCCGCGACCTGCAGCTCGCCGCCCG
>JAYVOI010000368.1:0-15692 GCA_043758005.1 Ilumatobacteraceae bacterium | reverse complement strand
CCGCGGCGTACTCGTCGAGGAAGGTCTTGATGCCGGGGTTCGTGGCGTTCTTCGGGTCGTTCGAATCGACGAGGTTGTTCGAGGTGTAGACACCGTCGGCGGCCGGGCCGGCCAGGCCGAAGAACAGCTTCGAGGCGCATGTGTTGGTGACGAACACCGGCGGGTTCCAGCCGGCGGTCTGGGCCTTCGCGTTGGCCAGTTCGGCCAGGAACGTGGGGCATTGCAGTCCGAGCGGGATGGCCACGATCGCGTCGGGAAGCTTGCCGGCGATGCTGCCGACCTGGGTGATCGGCGGATTGTTGTCGTTCGGCTCCACCGTCTGCTCGTCGACGATCTCGAAGCCGAACTCGGTGGCCTTCTTCTTGAACTCGTCGATGTAGGCCTTGCCGAACTCGTTGTTGATGTAATACAACGCGACCTTGGCGCCGGGCTTCAGTTCGTTGAGCTTGGTCGCGTAGATCGACGCCTCGGTGTCGTAGGGCACCAGCGCACCGGTGGTCCACGGGTAGTCAGCGACCTGACCCCACGCTGGCGAGCCGGTGAGGTTCAACAGCTGCGGGATGCACTCCTCGTTCAGCGTGTCGCGCACCGCCAGGTTGTTGGGCGAGCCGATGATGCCGGAGAAGAAGTCGACGCCGTCGTCGATCAGTCCGTTGACGACGCCGGGGGTCTGCGTGGCGTCGTACTGGTCGTCACGAACATCGACGGTGATCTTGTACCCGGGCAGCAGGCCCTTGGCGTCGGCGTAGTTGAGGTACAGCTGGAAGCCGTCCTTGACAGGCCCGAAGGCCGCTGCGGGTCCGCCCGACAGCGGCATGGCCGCGCCGATCTTGACTTCGCCCTCGATGGGCTGCTCGGCGCGGGCCGGGTCGGAGCACTTCGAGGTGTCGACGGTCCAGCCGGCAGGTGCCGCTGGCTCGGTCGCTGCGGTCGTCGCATCGCTGCCGGCCGTGGTCTCGGTTGCCGCGGCCGTGGTCTCGGCGGCCGGTGCGGTCGTGCCACCCGCCGTCGGCGCGGTGGAGCCGTTGGACGACGAGTTGCCGCCCCCGCCGCATGCGGCCAGCACCAGCGCAGCGGTTGCCGTGCACACATAGAAATTGCGTTGACGTTTGGTCACGTCATTCCCCCTCGTGGATTGCTTGGTGGACCGCTTCAGGAGTCGAATCGAGCATCGCCTCGTGAGCCGGCGTCGTCGCGTCGAGCCGGATCGGCTCGGGAACGATGACGGCGATTTTACGTCCGATCTTGCGTAACAGGCCAACCAATCCCTGCGGCGCCACGAACACGAAGGCGATCACCAGGACGCCGAGCAGGAAGCTGGCGATCGGTCCATCGCCGAACTTGCCGGGCAGCCATCCCCAGTTCGGCGCGTGCTCCTTGAGGTAGTCGTCGGCGAAGAAGTAGGCGAACGCGCCGGCGATCGGGCCGGTCAGCGTGGCAACGCCGCCCAGGATCAGGGCCAGGATGTACTTGATCGAGTTGAGGATCGTGAACGAGTTCTCGTCGATCGTGCCGATCTTGGCCGCGGTCAGCCATCCCGACACGCCGGCGATCGCCGCCGACACTCCGAACGTCAACGTCTTCGTCCTGGCCAGGTTGACCCCCATCACCGCTGCCGCCGTCTCGTTGTCGCGGACGGCCACCATCGACCGGCCGACGCGGCTCTTTCGCAAGTTGCGCACGACGACGTAGCAGATGGCCATCAGGGCGAGCGCGACCCAGAACAGGTACAACGCCCGGTCTTCGCGGTTGGCCTTCAGACCGGTCCAGGTGGCCGGGTTGATGCGGAACTTCGTCAGCGCGGACTCGCCGGTGACCGAGGTGACTTTGCGCTCGATGAACTGGGCGGCGACCGTCGGCCACACGTAGGCGATCGCCAACGTGACCAGGGCCAGATAGGGGCCTTTCAACCGCAGCGCGGGCAGGCCGATCACCATGCCGATCACGAAGCAGAGCACGCATGCCTCGAGCAGCGAGACGAACGGCTTGTTGTCCCAGAAGCGCACCGAATAGCCGAGGAAGAACGCCGAGATGCCGGCAAAGGTGGAGTGCCCGATCGAGATCTGGCCGTTGAAGCCGAACAGCAGGTTCAACGACAGCGCGGCGATGGCCAGGGCCATGGCGTCGGTGTACTTGCCGAGGCTCGACGGCGATGCCCCACTGACCATCTGCCACACCAGCAACACCAACAGCACGGCGACCCCGGCGCGGATGATCCAGTGCACCATGCCACCGGAGCGGACCTTGATCGCCATGGTCACACACGCTCCACTTTGACGGACCCGAACAGCCCGGCGGGACGGACGAGCAGCACCACGAGGATGATCAGGAACGCGACCGCGGTCCTGGTCTCGATCCCGATCCAATCGCTGCCCGGCCAGCTCTCCGGATAGTTGCCGACCAGGCTCTCGATCACGCCGAGGCTGAGGCCGCCGATCACAGCGCCGCCCGGACTGTCGAGCCCGCCGAGCGTGGCGGCCGCCGACGACAGCAAGAACACCGAGAACATCGACCCGATGCTGACGTTGGTGTCGATACCGGCCTTCAACGCCCCGCCGATGGCGCCGATCACCGCTGCGAGGGCCCAGCTGAACATCAAGATCTTGCCGGTGGGCACGCCGACCAACTTGGCCGAGGTCGGGTTGTTGGCGACGGTGCGCATCGCCAGACCGATCTTCGTCTTCTGGAACAGGGCGAACAACAACGCCGTGATCACCAGCACGACGACGAACACGCCGACGCGCTCGATCCGCACGATGACGCCGAACTGCTTCCAGAAGTCCTTCGGCTTGTTGGGGAACAGCGACGGGAACGGTAGGCCCTGGCCGGCCTTCGGGAACAGCAGCCCGCTCAAGGAGTTCAGGCCCTGGAACAGACCGATCGCGATCACGACCGGGGCGAACGCCGATCGCTTCTCCGCCGGTCGCATCAGGCCGACCTCGATCAGGGCTCCGCCGACGAAGGCGAGCGCTGCGGCGACCGCGATGGCCAGCAGCAGTGGCAGACCCTTGTCGTGCAACCACCACGCACCCAGCGTCGAGAACAGCGCCATCTCCCCTTGGGCGAAGTTGATGTGGCCGGTGCCGCGGTAGACCACCACCAGCCCAAGGGCGACGAGGGCGTACACCGACCCGATCGACAACCCATCGAGCACGTATTGGACGAAGTGCTGCACGACGTCAGGCCCCCAGGTACGCGCGGCGAACCGCGTCGTCCGAAGCGATCTCGGCAGCCGTGCCGGCGGAGACGATCGTGCCCGTCTCGAGCAGGCTGACGTGATGGGCGATGTCGAGCGCCAGGTTGGCGTTCTGCTCGACCAGCAGCACCGCGAGACCGTGTTGCTCGTTGAGCCGCTTGATGAGCTGGAACAGCTCCTTGGTGATCAGCGGGGCGAGGCCAAGACTCGGCTCGTCGCACAGCAGCAACTTGGGCCGGCTCATCAACGCCCTGGCGATCGCCAGCATCTGCTGCTCGCCACCCGACAGCGTGCCCGCCTTCTGCGATCGCCGATCGGCGAGCCGCGGGAACGTCTCGTACCACAGGGCGAGGTCCATGTTGACCTCGTGGTCGTGGCGCACGTAGGCGCCGGCGCGCAGGTTGTCCTCCACGGTGAGATCGGTGAACGTGCCGCGACCTTGGGGCACCTGGGCGATGCCGAGGCGCACGATCGCATCGGGCGAGCTCTTGATGATGTTCTGCCCGTTGAACTCGATGGCACCTTTGCGCGGGATCATCCCCGACACGGCGCGCATCGTCGTGGTCTTGCCGGCCCCGTTGGCGCCGAGGATCACGGCGACCTCACCCTCTTGCACCTCGAGATCGATCTTGTGCAACACCTCGACCTGCCCGTACCCGGCCGACAGACCCCCGATTCGCAGCAGCGCGGTCATCCGTCGGTCCCGAGGTAGGCCGCGATGACGTGCGGATCGTTCTGGACCTCGTCGGGTAGCCCTTCGGCGATCTTGCGACCGAACTCCATGGCCACGACCTTGTCGCTGATGCCCATCACCATCGCCATGTGGTGCTCGACGAGCAGCACGGTCAAGCCGAACTCGTCGCGTACCGACAGGATCAGCTCGCCCAACTCGTCGACCTCACCATGGGTCAAGCCGCTGGCCGGCTCGTCCATGATGAGGAACGTCGGTTTGGCGGCGAGGGCGCGGGCCAACTCGAGGCGTTTGAGCGTGCCGAACGGCAGACCGGCCGCGACCTGATGGGCGAGGTGGGCCAGTCCGAGGCGAGCCAGCAACTGGCCCGCGTCGTCGCGGACACGGCGTTCCTCGGCGCGAATGCCGATCCGAAACGTCGAACGTGCAAAGCCCGCGTTGCCCTGGCAATGGGCACCGACCATCACGTTCTCCAGCAGGGTCATGCTGGGGAACAGGGCGAGGTTCTGGAAGGTGCGGGCGATCCCGTGCCGGGCGATCCCGTGCGCCGGCACACTGAGCAGATCGTCACCCCGGTAGAGCAGCCGGCCCTCAGAGGGCTGGTAGATGCGGCTGACGACGTTGAACATCGTGGTCTTGCCGGCCCCGTTCGGGCCGATGAGCCCGCAGATCTGGCCGTCGTCGATCGTGAAGCTCAACCGATCGAGGGCCTGGATCCCACCGAACCGCACCGACACGCTCTGAACGTCAAGCAGACTCACGGTGTGTCATTGCCCCCCTGCTGGCTGTCGATCGCCACACGGTAGTACGTCCGGGCGGATGGGCCCGACCGATTCCGGCATGTCAAGCTGGTCCGATGGACACCATCGACGAGATCGTCGCACCCCCCGACGAGATCGAGGTCCGGCCGTGGTGGCAGAGCAAGCTCAACCTCGGTGTGCTCGCCGTCGCCATCGCCCTGCTGTGCGGCGCCTTGGGGTGGCTGGTCGGAAACAACCGGGCGATCCCCGACCCCAACCTCGTCGACGTCGGCTTCCTCCAAGACATGCGCACCCACCACGAGCAGGCGGTCAACCTCGGCTTGTACTACCTCGAACTGCAGGGCACCAACGCCGACCTGCGTGTGATCGCCCGCGAGATCGTGTTCGGACAGAGCATCGAGATCGGGCGGATGATCCAGTTGCTGCGCATCTACGGCGCCACGGAGACCAACGAGAGCGACGTGGCGATGACCTGGATGAACGCGCCGACGCCGAACGATCGCATGCCCGGCCTGGCGTCGGATGCCGACATCGACAAGCTGCTGGCCAGTTCGGGCAAGGTTGCGGACCAGCTGTTCGTCGACCTGATGATCGCCCACCACCAGGGCGGGATCCACATGGCGCAGTATGCCGTTGACCACGCCAACGAGATCGAGGTCAGGCGATTCGCCTACTCGATGGTCGTGGGTCAGACGGGCGAGATCGACGAGATGCGAGCGTTGCTCGCTGCGTGAGGGGGCAGACGGGCTTTTGCGGATTCCCTTGCCTAAGCTCCACCCGTATGCGTAGGTGGACTGCATCGGCGGCAGCGATCGGCCTTCTGGTGATTGCCGGGTGCACCGTGAGAGAACCGGGAGTGCAGGCCACGAGGTCGCGTCAGAACGACGCCGGCGGCCTGCTCGGGGGGAACAGCACCGGTGACACGACGCCCGACACGACGCCCGACACCACGCCGATCCCCGTTCAGGAGGGCATCATCAACTTCGGTGCCAACCACGTCGACAACGGGTACGACGGCTATCTGACCTCGGCGTTCAGCGACATCGAGGCGTTCTGGAAGGAGCAGTTCCCGGCGGTGTACGGCAGCGAGTTCACCCCACTGTCGGGCGGCATCTACGCCGCCTACCCCAACCGCACCGAGCCGATCCCCGGCTGTGGCACGCCCGAGACGAGCTACCTCGATGTGCAGGGCAACGCCTTCTACTGCACCGACGGCGATTTCATGGCCTACGACGATGCCGAACTGCTGCCGCAGCTGGTCAACCAACTCGGCCAGTCGGCAGTCGCCGTGGTGCTGGCGCACGAGTTCGGCCACGCCATCCAGGCCCGCGCCCAGGAGTTCAGCCAGCCGACCATCCTCAAAGAGCAGCAGGCCGACTGCTTTGCCGGAGCCTGGGCGGCGCACGTCTCGCGCGGCGAGAGCGACGTGATCAACTTCACCGACCAAGACATCAACGGCGGGCTGATCGCCATGATCCAGGTCCGCGACCCTGTCGAGCTCGGTGGTCAGATCGACCAGAACTCCCACGGCACCGGGTTCGACCGCGTCGGGGCGTTCCAGGACGGGTTCCTCGGCGGCGCGGCGCGGTGCAAGACGTTCTTCACCGAAGGCCGCGAGAACCAGTTGATCCACATCGAGTTCGATTCAGCTGACCCCAACAACGGCAACCTTCCTTTGGTGGATCCGAGCCCCAGCGCGACGGACGGGCCGGTCGATGTCGTGACGCTGCTGCCGAAGGATCTCGATCGGTACTGGACGGCGCAGCTCGCCGCCAGCAACCTCACGCTGACGCCGCCGCCGGTGACGTTGTTCTCCGCAGACGGAACCCTGCCCACGTGTGATGGTGTCGACAGTTCGCAGTTCGAAGGCAACGTGGTCTACTGCGCACCCACCAACACGATCTTCATCGACCAGGATTGGGCGGTGACGTCGATCGCCGATCCGTTGTTGGGCGACATGTCGATCGGCTACCTGATCTCGCAGGGCTACAGCGAGAACGTGCAGGGGCTGCTCGGCAGCACGCTGACCGCCGAGCCGCGTGCACTGCTCGACGATTGCCTGACCGGGGCCTGGATCCGCGACGACCTGCCGCCGCAACCGAAGGGTCGGCCGTTGTACCTCTCGGCGGGCGACCTCGACGAGGCCATCGTCACCGCGATCGTGCGTGGCGACAAGACCAGCGACACCAACGTCAACGGCAGCGCGTTCGAGAAGGTCGACGCGTTCCGGTCCGGTGTCCTCGGTGGCATGCAATCGTGCCAAGACCGGATCGCGAAGGGGTGACCACGACGCCCGGCCCGGTCAACCTGGCCGCGCTCGACATCGGGACCAACAGCTTCCACCTCGTCGTCGCCCGAGTGCTCGACAACGGCTACGAGATCGTCACCCGCGAGAAGGAGACCGTGCGCCTCGGTCACGGTGGTGGCGACATGAAGGAACTGTCGAACGATGCCATCGACCGCGGCATCTCGTCGCTGCGCCGCATGCAGCGCATCGCTGCGGCGCACAACGCACCCGTGCGCGCCGTGGCGACGAGCGCGGTTCGAGAGGCACACAACGCCGCTGAGTTCCTGACCCGGGCCCGCCGCGAGGCCAAGGTCGACATCGAGGTGATCTCCGGGTTGGAGGAAGCCCGATTGATCTACCTCGGCGTGCTACAAGCCGTGCCCGCGTTCGAGCAGCGGGTGATCCTGGTCGACATCGGTGGCGGCTCGACCGAGGTCCTCGTCGGCGAGCGCGGCGAGACCCTGGCGGCGCGCAGCTTCAAGCTCGGCGCCGTTCGCCTGACCGACCGGTTCTTCGCCGGTGGCACGACAACGTCGGACTCGGTCAGCGAGTGCCGTTCGTACATCCGCTCGATCCTGGCGACGTTCGAACGCGACGTCGAGGAGCTCGGCTTCGCCATCGCCATCGCCTCGTCGGGCACGGCCGAGACGATCGCCCGCATCATCCACGCGGCCCGCGACGACACCGCGTTGCACACGTTCAACCGCTTCGAGTTCACGGTCGGCGAGCTGCAGTCGATCACCGAGTCGCTCGCCAAGAAGCGTTCCTCCGACGACCGCCGATCGACGCCTGGCCTCGACCCGGCGCGAGCCGACATCATCGTCGCCGGCGCATTGGTGTTGGAGGGTGTCGCCGACATCTTCGGCATCAAGAGCTTCGTGTTCAGCGAGGCCGCCTTGCGCGAGGGCGTGCTGCTCGACACGATCGCCCGGTTGCAGGGCGGCGCACTGCATCACCTTCGCGATGTGTCGCGCCGGTCGATTCGAGCCCTGGCCGAGCGCTGCGACGACGACCTCACCCATTCGGCGCACGTCGCCGCACTCGCCTTGCAGCTGTTCGACGCCACCGAGGCGCTGCACGAGCTACCGGCCGACGCCCGCGAGTACCTCGAGGCCGGGGCGCTGCTGGCCAACGTCGGTCTGGTGATCTCGCACAGCAAGCACCACCTCCACAGCTACTACGTCATCCGCAACAGCGAGTTGACCGGGTTGACCGACACCGAGATCGAGATCATCGCCCAGATCGCCCGGTACCACCGCAAGAGCGCGCCGAAGGCCCGTCACGCCGAGTTCGGGCGGCTGTCGGGCGACCACCAGCGACTGGTCAAGACGCTCGCCGGCATCCTGCGCGTCGCCATCGGGCTCGATCGCAGCCACGATGGGCGGGTGCGGTCGGTGATGGCCCAGGTGCGCCGCGATCGCCTGGTGATCGAGGCCCTCGCCAAGCGCGGCAAGGAGATCAGCCTGGAGCTGTATACCGCCAACGAGCGCAGCAACCTGCTCGAAGAAGTGCTCGGCCAGCGCGTCGACATCGTCGCCGCACCCCTGCCAACCACCTGACGCCGAACTGCTGCGCCGACGCCTGGCGGCATGCACCGAATTACCCGAACAGGGCCGCGGTCGACGTGGGTGTGGGCGACGTGGTGGTGGTCACCGGGGTCGTGGTCGTGGCCGGAAGCGTGGTCGAGGCCGGCTTGGTGGTGGTCGGCGCCGGCACGGTCGTCGGCGGGAGGGTCGTCGTCGACTCGGTCGTCGTCGTTGCGTCGGGGTCGGCGTAGTTGAACGACGGCAGGCTGTCGCGTCGCGAGTACTGCTCGGGGTCCCTGCCGTCCTGACCCCAGACGTAGACGAGATCGCCCTTCTTGACCATCGAGGGGAACACGGTGGCGATCTTCTGGTTCAGGCGGACGCATCCGTGCGACGCGGGCTCCAGCGGCACGTTGTCGGCGCCGTGGACGGCGATCCCGTAGTTGAAGTAGACCGGGTTCATCATCCCGCCCAGTGGGCCGGTGCGCTTGCCGTCGTAGCGCCGCGTGAAGCGGAAGACACCGCCAGGGGTCTTCGCGTCGGCGCACTCCTGCTTGGTCACCGGCTCGGTCAGCGGCTCGCCGTTCGGCCCGGTGTCGTAGGTCAAGGTGTCGCACCACTTCTGTGGCGTGCCATCGTCGTTCTGCACGCCGGTGGAGATGTGGGCGATCAGTTCGGGCACGTTGTTCTTGAACACGATCAACACCTGCTCGGGCACGTAGATCTCGACGTGCGTGGTGCCGGCTGCGGTGGGGCGGCGCGGCGGGATGGTGATGCGGTCCTGCATCACCTGCCACATGTCGTTGGTGACGCGGCCCGTTGCATTGGCCCGGGGCGTCTTCAGGACCAACTTCTCGTACGCCCACACCGCCTGCTGGGTTCCCGAACCGAACGATCCGTCGATGGGCCCGGGCGCGAAACCGAGGGCGGTCAGTCGCTCCTGCAGCGCCTTCACGTCGTCGCCGGCGTTGCCCTTGGCAAGGCCGTGCGTCAGCGAGGTCTTGACGATCCCCGGATCCGCATCGACCACGATCGGCGGCCCGGTGAGGCCGACTCCGGTTTCTGCCACCACAACAGCGGCCGTCGTCGGCACGGTGTCGGCGCTCGTCGCCCCACCTCGTCCCGACAGCCCAGCCACGATGACGACCGCAAGCACGCCGGCCCCAGCAACCGCCGGCAGCCATCGGCCGATCGGCGAGGGCGCGGGCTTACGACGGCGGCGCGGCGGTGGCTTCGATGGTCTACGGGCATTCAAAACGAACAAACTCCGACTGGGGACGTCACGCTCAATCTATCAGCCACCCTCCTCGACAAAGGTCAAGTCAGGCTCAGGTGAACGGTCGCACGACCGGTTGTAGGTCACGGAGCTCGCGCCGCAGTTGCAGCATCTCGCTGACGATCTTGCGAATCACGCTGCCCGACGCCAGCGTGCTCTCGCCACGGGTCCGGGGGAAGTAGTCGACCCCGAACTGGATGACGTTGAAGCCCAGCTTGTTGGCCCGGATGATCAGTTCGGCATCGATGAACGAGCCCTCGCTGCGCAACGAGATGTGGTCGAAGATCGACCCGCGGCAGAGCTTGAACGCAAAGTTGATGTCGCGCATCCGCACCCCGAACAGGCGCCGGATCAAGAAGTTGTAGAAGAACGTGTACACGGTTCGCAGCGACCCCTCGCCGGTGCGGTCGAACCGGAACGCGCTGACGATGTCGGCGTCGTAGTAGCGCATCAGCCGGATGGCCCGCGACACTTCGGCCATGTCGAACGGGAGATCGGCGTCGCTGTACAGCACCACGTCTCCCGTTGCGGCGTCAAAGCCGGTCTTCATCGAGCCACCGAGCTTGCGATTGACCGGATGGTGCACGACGCGGATGTGCGGATCGACGGCAGCCATCTCGTCGGCCAGCTTGCCGGTGTGATCGGTCGAGGCATCGTCGACGATGATCAGTTCGTAGTCGAGGATCTCGTTGCGCTCCTGCAACGAGCGGCACTCGGTCGTGGCGGTCTCGATCGCCCGATCGATGTAGGCCTCTTCGTTCCACATCGGGAAGAAGACGCTGAGCTTGGTGAAGGGAGTCGCCCGCTCGGCTGCCATTGTGCAAGGGTAGTCGGGCGCACGCTCGTGCCGCCCGTCGCCCGGTATGGTGCCAGCGATGGATCCCGGTGCGCCCGCCGAAGCTGAGCCGGTGGAACCCGTGGAGGCGTTGGAGTACGACGACGAGTCGGAGGATCCCGAGCAGCGCGACACGCCATGGGTCGAAGCACCGCGGCGGGTCGGCCAGCTCTCGCCCATGTGGCGATTGGTGTTCGGTATCGGATGGGCCGCAGTCATCGTCGGTCTCGTCGCCGTCTGGGAGTCGTCTCGGGTGATCGGGCTGTCGACGTGGTGGCTGGGTGCCGATGCCGAGCCGCGCAACCTGCTGTTCAACCTGTTGCCGTTCTACGCGCCCTTGCTGGTGATGTTCGCAGCGATCTCCAACTGGCGGTTCGCTCCGTACTTCGGCATGGCCACGGCGGTCATCGGCGCGGCCATCGGTGCCGGCGACCTCGGCAGGGTTCAGTGGATCGCGGTGGTGGAACTGGTGCTGGCCGGCGCCGCACTGTGCATCAGTGTTGCCGCGCTCGCCGGGATGTACCGGCCGGCAGCACCGCCCGATCCGGTCAGCTGATCCGGCGGTCCTTCTCCACCACGACAACGCCGCGGTCGCTGACCACGAACTCTTCGCGGTCGGCCTCGAGATCGTGCCCGATGGATCGACCTGCGGGGATCTCGACGTTCTTGTCGATCACGCAGCGGTGCAGCCGGGCGCCCGGCCCGACGCGTACGCCGGGGAAGAGGATCGACTCGCTGACGATCGCTGATGCGTCGACGTAGGTCTCCGGCCCGAGGATGGAGCGCTCGACGGTTCCACCCGACACGATCGAGCCGGCGCACAGCAGGCTGTTGTCGATGGCCGGCCGCTCGCCACCCGGACCGTGGTCGATCTTGGCCGGCGGCAACGGCAACTGCAGGCTGTAGACCGGCCACTCGGAGTTGTACAAGCTGAACGGGGGCACGGGCGCGATGAGATCCATGTTGGCCTCGTAGTAGGCGTCGAGGCTCCCGACGTCGCGCCAGTAGCCGCGTTCGTGCTCGGCCTGGCCGGGGATGTTGTTGGTCGAGAAGTCGTACATGTGCGCCACGCCCGCCCGGGTCAGCATGGGGATCACGTCGCCGCCGATGTCGGTGGCGATGGAGTCCGTGCCCGTCGGGCTGACCACGTCGATCAGCGTCTGGGTGTCGAAAACGTAGTTGCCCATCGACGCCAGGGCGCGGGTCGAATCGCCCGGCATGGTCGGCGGCTCGGCAGGCTTCTCGTGGAAGGCGATGATCTTGCCGGTATCGGAGGCCTGGATGATGCCGAACTCTGACGCCTCGTTGACGGCAACGGGGATCGCCGCCACGGTCACGCCGGCGCCGACCGCTTGGTGATGCTCGACCATCTGGCGCGGATCCATGTGGTAGATGTGATCGGCGCCGAACACGCACACGATGTCGGGTCGCTCGTCGCTGATGAGGTTGAGGTTCTGGTAGATCGCATCGGCCGAGCCGCTGAACCACTGCGGCCCTCTGCGCATCTGCGCGGGCACCGGCGTGACGTAGTTGCCGAGCAGCGTCGAGAAGCGCCACGTCTGGCTGATGTGTCGGTCGAGGCTGTGGCTCTTGTACTGCGTCAGCACGACGATCTTGAGGTAGCGGCCGTTGGCGAAGTTCGACAGGACGAAGTCGATGATTCGGTACGTGCCTCCGAAGGGCACGGCAGGTTTTGCTCGGTCCGTGGTGAGCGGCGCCAAGCGCCTGCCCTCCCCGCCCGCCAACACGACCACGAGAACCTTGGGCTCAGCCATGTTGCGGCACGTTAGACGCTTCGCGTCGCCGGTTCGGCGAGTAGGCGCCGGTACCAGTCGACGTGGGCCGCGGCCGGACGCTTCCACGACCAGTCGACGGCCATCCCGCGACGTTGCATCGCAGCGCGACGGCGTGGCTGCGCGTACGCCTTCACCATGCGGTGCAGCCCGTCCATCAGCGCAACCGAACTGGCGTCGGGCATCACGATGCCCGTGCCGCGCGTGGGCGCATCGTCGACGTCGATGACGGTGTCGTGCAGACCCCCGACGTCGGTGACCAACGGCAGTGTGCCGTACCGCATCGATTGCATCTGGGCGAGACCGCACGGCTCGAACCGGCTGGGCATGGTGAACACGTCGGCACCGGCGAACAGTTGATGGGCCAACGCCTCGTCGTAGCCGCGCACGAACGCCACCTCGTGCGGGTGAGCGGCCGCCGCCGCAGCGAGGGCGTCGGCCAGCGCCTGCTCGCCATCGCCGAGCACGATCAGGGAGGCACCGAGGCGCCCCAGGAAGGGCGTCAACGGCACGAGCAGATCGACGCCTTTCTGCTCGGCGAGGCGGGTGACCATCGTCAAGAGCGGCCCGCCACCGTCGGTCAAGCCGTAGCGCGCCAGCAGGTCGGCACGGATCGTCGCCTTGGCGGCCACATCGTTGGCCGAGTACGTCGCCGGAAGGTGGCGGTCGGTGTGCGGATCCCATTCATCGGCGTCGATCCCGTTGAGGATGCCGACCAGGCGGTCGCCGCGCTCGCGCAGCGGCCCGTCGAGACCGAAGCCACCCTGCGGCGTCGTGATCTCGGCCGCGTAGTTCGGGCTGACGGCCACGACCACGTCGGCCAGGCGGATGCCACCGAGCAGCGGGTTGCAGTCGCCCCACTGTTCGAAGGCCTCGACCCGCTTCGGCAAGGTCATCAGCCAGCCCGGGTTGGTGCGACCCTGGTAGCCGAGGGTGTGGATCGTCAGCATCGTCGGCGGCAACTCGGCCATGTGCGCCAACGCGACGCACGTGTGCCAGTCGTTGAGGTGCAGTACATCGGGATGGGTGGCCTCGGTCAGCGCGCCGAGTGCCGCGGAGAAGGCCATGAACCGGCGATCGTTGTCGGGCCAACCATGACCATCGGGCTGGAGGTACGGATGGCTCTTGCGCACGCCGAACGCATCGATCAGCGTGATGGCGCCGATGCCGGCGAGTGAGCCGGTGCGCGCCGTGGCCGGGCCCGCCCATTCCGGCACGTCGAGGGTCACGACCGACTCGTCGAGCAGCGGGGTCGCGAAGTAGTCGGGCACGACAACGTGCACGTCGACGCCTTGACGGCGCAGCTCTGCCACCAAGCCGGCCGCTGCTGCTGCGAGGCCGCCGACCCTCGCGAACGGTGCGAACTCGGCCGAGGCGAACAAGACCTTCACGAGCCGCAGCGTACGGCCGGTAGCGTCTCGTGTCTATGTCGAAGGTGCTGACCACACTCCCCAAGGGCGAGCGAGTAGGAATCGCCTTCAGTGGCGGCCTCGACACCTCGGCGGCCGTCGCCTGGATGCGTCACCACGGCGCGCTGCCGTATGCCTACACCGCCGACCTCGGCCAGGCCGACGAACCCGATCTCAGCGGCGTGCCTGACCGCGCCAAGCAGTACGGCGCCGAACTGGGCCGGCTGATCGATTGCCGCGCCGAGCTCGTCCGCGAAGGCCTGATGGCGTTGCAATGCGGCGCCTTCCACATCAGCACCGCCGGGCGCACGTACTTCAACACCACCCCGCTCGGCCGCGCTGTCACCGGCACGCTGCTGGTGCGAGCGATGCACGACGACGGGGTCGACATCTGGGGCGACGGCAGCACCTACAAGGGCAACGACATCGAGCGCTTCTATCGCTACGGCCTGCTCGTCAACCCCAACCTGCGGATCTACAAGCCGTGGCTCGACAACGACTTCGTCACCGAGCTCGGTGGCCGCAAGGAGATGAGCGAGTTCCTGATCGCCCACGACCTGCCGTACCGCGACAGCACCGAGAAGGCGTACTCGACCGACGCCAACATCTGGGGCGCGACCCACGAGGCCAAGTCACTCGAGGAGCTCGGCACGTCGATGGACATCGTCGAACCGATCATGGGTGTGGCCCACTACCGCGACGACGTGGCGATCGCCACCGAAACCGTGTCCATCGGGTTCCACGAGGGATGGCCGATCACGCTCAACGGCAAGGAGTTCGCATCACAGATCGAGCTGGTGCAAGAGGCCAATGCGATCGGAGGCCGGCACGGTCTCGGGATGAGCGATCAGATCGAGAACCGGATCATCGAAGCCAAGAGCCGAGGCATCTACGAGGGCCCTGGGCTGGCCGTGCTGCACATCGCCTACGAGCGCCTCGTCACCGCCATTCACAACGAGAACACGATCGAGAACTACCGCACGATGGGCCGCCGCCTCGGCAGGTTGCTCTACGAAGGGCGTTGGTTCGACCCGCAGAGCCTGATGCTGCGCGAGCCGCTGTTGCGGTGGGTCGGCGCGGCGATCACGGGTGAGGTCACGTTGCGGCTGCGCCGCGGCGACGACTACTCGATCCTCGACACGACGGGGCCACACCTGACCTACGCGCCGGAGCGCCTGAGCATGGAGAAGGTCGACGACGCGGCGTTCGGGCCGCTCGATCGCATCGGTCAGCTGACGATGCGCAACCTCGACATCGACGACAGCCGCAGCAAGCTCGACGTCTACCGCAACGCCGGCACGCTGACCAGTGGTGGGCTCATGGAGTTGACCGACAGCGCGTCGAGCGACGGGTCGGCCGACTAGCGCAACAACTCGGCGACGATCGCGGCCACCAGCCGGGCACGATCGACCATCGTGTCGACGAGCACGAACTCGTGGTCGGCGTGGGCGCCACCGCCGATGGCGCCGAGCCCGTCGAGCGTCGGCACACCGAGCGCCGCGGTGAAGTTGCCGTCGCTGCCACCGCCCACGGCGATCCCGGTCACCGGGGCGAGACCGGCGTTCGCCGCAGCCACCTGCGCGACCGCGAACAGGCTGGTCGATGCCGATTCGGGCATCGGTGGGCGGCCGAGCCCACCCGAGACTTCGACCCCGGCGCCGGGCACATCCGACGACAGCGTGCTCATCAGGTGCTCGACACGCTCCTTCTCCCCCGCAACGTTCACGCGAGCATCGACGCGCACCCGCGTCATCGCCGGCACGACGTTGTCGGCCGTCCCGGCGGTCGCGACGGTGGGCGTCACCGTGGTGCCTTTCTCCGGGTCCCCGAACGTGGCGATCCGGGTGATCAGCTGCGCCGCGGCGACCAACGAGTTGATCCCCTTCTCCGGTTCCAGGCCGGCGTGCGCGGCCTTGCC
>JAYVOI010000367.1:0-3000 GCA_043758005.1 Ilumatobacteraceae bacterium | reverse complement strand
CCGAGGCGATCAGTCGGGCCGACCTGGCCGCGACGTTCGCTCGTTGGATGGGTTACGACCCGCGCGCCATCACCACGGGATCGCTGGCACTGGCCGGGACCATCCGGCCGGGACGGGTCGTGCTCGACACCACCCTGGCGGTGTCGTACGGGCTCGGTTGCAGGCCGCTGTCGGAGACATTGCGCCAGCATCCGGTCGGTTGAGACTGGCTACGACCCACTCATCGTCACGTCACGGATCACCAGGCTGACGCCGGCCGCCCGCATCGGCAGCCAGTCGACGTCGTTACCGACCTCGACCACGTCGAGCAGCATCCGCTGCAACGTGGATGCGATCGTGAACTCGCGGATCGGCCCACCGACCTGACCGTTGGCGATCGACAGGCCGGAGGCGCCGGCCGAGAAATCACCGCTGATCGCGTTGACGCCGGAGTGCAGGCCACTGACGGATTGGATCAACACCCCGTCCTCGACGTCGGCGATCAACGCATCCTGATCGCGCCCACCTGGCAGTAGCTGCAGCGCCAGGCAGCCGACGCCCGGTGTGCCCTTGAAGCCGCCGCGGACCGCGTTCCCCGTGCTCTTCGTACCGACGCGACGCGCCGAATACGACGAGTGGACGAACTGCTTCAGTACGCCGGCGTCGATCAACACGTTGCGCCGGGCGGCGAGACCCTCGCCGTCGAGGTCGGACGCCGTGTACGCCTTGGAGTTGGTGGGGTCGTCGATCAGCGTGACGATCGAGTTGGCCACGGTCTCGCCCATGCGGTCCTTGAACAGGCTGCGACCCTTGGCGACGCTCTCGCCGTTCAGCGTGCTGGAGATGATGCCGAGGAAGCTCGCCGTGACGTACGGGTCGAGCACCACCGTGGTGCGCTTGGTCGACGGCTTCGTCGCACCGAGCAGTCGCGTTGCCCGGTCACTGGCCTCGCGGGCGGCCTTGGCGAGATCGAACTCGACCGGCGAGCGCCCGACGCTGAAGCCGAACCCGGTCTGCGTCTCGTCGCCGTCGTCGGCCAGCGTACTGACGACCACGTAGCAGCCGTTCTCGCGACCGGTGCGACGGATGCCGGTGGTCGTCGCCACGGCGGATTCGGAAGCGACGTCGGCGTAGTTGGCGTCATCGACGCGAATGCGCGGGTCGACGGCCAGCGTCAGCCGCTCGAGCTCTTTGGCCAGTGCGATCTTCTCGTCGGTCGAGTACTCGGCCAGGGCGTCGCTCCACAACTCCTGTTCGATCACGTCGACGCCGTCGAGCTCGGCAAGGCCGGCCCACTCGTCGGGGGTGCCGAACTGCACGTTGTCGCGAGCCTCGGCCAACACCTCGGCAACGGCGGTCTCGTCGAGCACACCTGCGTAGGCGAACCCCGTACGACCCTCGCGGATCACGCGGATTCCTACGCCCTCGGTCTGAGCTGCGACGAAGTGCTCGACCGCACCCTCGTAGATGCGGATGTCGGTTTCGGCATCGCGCGAGACGAACGCCTCGATGTGCTCACCCGGCTGAGCCAAGGCCACGACTCGGTCGGCGATCGCCTGCAACTGCTCGACGTCACTCATGCTGCGGTGCCACCGATCGTGAGGGCCTTGACCCGCAAGGTCGGCTGGCCGTCGCCGACCGGCACGCCCTGCCCATCCTTGCCACAGGTGCCGGGATTGCCCATCGCGAAGTCGTTACCCAGCAGATCGATGTCGCGCAGGACCTGCGGACCGTTGCCCAACAGGTTGCCCTCACGCAACGGCTCGGTGATCTCGCCGTCCTCGATCAGGTACGCCTCGGTCATGCCGAAGACGAAGTCGCCCGTGGCCGTGTTGACCTGTCCGCCGCCGAGCTTGGCGATGTAGACGCCGTGGTCGGTGGCACGGACGATGTCGCCGGGCTCCTCCGTGCCGTTGAGCACGTAGGTGTTGGTCATCCGGACCATGGGCAGATGCATGTAGCTCTGACGCCGGCCGTTGCCGGATTGCGGGCGACCTTCGTTGCGGGCCCGCAGGTAGTCCCACATGTAGTCGGTCAGCACGCCGTTCTCGATCAGCACGTTGTACTGGCTGGGGTGGCCCTCGTCGTCGATGCCGATCGCACCCCACTCGCCACTCATCGTGCCGTCGTCGACGAGCGTGACCAGCGGCGAGGCAACGAGTTCGCCCTGCTTGCCTCGGAACACACTGCCGCCCTTGGCGATCAGGTCAGCCTCGAGACCGTGGCCACACGCCTCGTGGAACAGGACCCCGCCGCTACCGCACTTGATCACGACCGGCATGGTTCCGCTGGGCGCCGGGCGGGCGGTCAGCTTGACCAGTGCCTGGCGCGCCGCGTCGCGAGCGAGATCCTCCACGTCGATGGTGTCGAACATCTCGAAGCCGAACGTGTGACCCGTGCTCTGGAACCCGGTCTGCATGCCGGCGTCGCCGTTGGCGACCACACTGATGCGCACGGTCTGGCGGGCTTGCTCGTCGGCTGCCAACAAGCCGTGCGTGTTGGCGATCATGATGCGCTTGCGGCTGTCGGCGTACCCGGCGCTGACCTGCACGATGGCCCCGCCGCTCGCCCGCGCTGCCTCGTCGACGCGCTGCAACAGGGCGACCTTGGTGGTCTTCGACACCTCGTCGGCGAAGCGTTCGACCGGGCTGACCCGGTGGTCGGCCTGGCGGGTGAGGGCGACGACGTTGGCGCCGCCGGTGCCCTGGCTGGCGGCCGCGGCCGCGGCCTCGGCGGCGGCGCGCAACCCCGCCTCGCTGAGGTCGGCAGTGTGGGCGAAGCCGGTGGTGTCGCCCTTGATCACGCGGATCCCGGCACCGCGGTCGCGACCACTGGTGACCTGCTCGATCCGACCGTCGTCGAGGCCGGCCATCGTGGAGCGCTTGTCCTCGACGAACACCTCGGCGAACTCGCCGCCGGTGCGCATTGCAGCACCGAGCACCCGCTCGAGCACGTCGGATTCGACTACGTCATGTGCCATCAGTGCACTCCAGTCCTTGGTCCAACCCCAGCGTGGGCATC
>JAYVOI010000366.1:0-3009 GCA_043758005.1 Ilumatobacteraceae bacterium | reverse complement strand
GCCGACCGAAGTGTTCACGATCGGTGACGGCGAGTCCTACAAGTCGCTCGACACGATCGAGGATCTCTGCAGGGGTTTCGCCACCTTCGGCCTGACGCGCAACGACGTCGTGATCGGTGTCGGCGGTGGCATGGTCACCGACGTTGCCGGGTTCGCTGCCGCGTCGTGGCATCGAGGTGTGGCCGTGGTGCATGTGTCCACGACCCTGGTCGGCATGATCGATGCGGCGATCGGCGGCAAGACCGGCGTCAACCTCGCCCTTGCCGACGGGGTCGGGGGCAAGAACCTGATCGGTGCGTATTGGCAACCTGCAGGCGTTGTCTGCGACCTCGACGCGCTGGCGACACTGCCTCCCCGCGAGGTGCGCTGCGGCCACGGCGAGATGGCCAAGTACCACTTCTTGACCGGTGACAACCTGCTGGCGATGGACGAGGTCGAGCGCATCGCCCGGTGCGTCGAGATCAAGGCCGAGGTGGTTGCCGGCGACGAGCGGGAATCGGGCCGGCGGGCGTTGTTGAACTACGGGCACACCTTGGCGCACGCGCTGGAGACCGAGACGGAATACGCCCTCGCTCACGGTGAGGCAGTCGCGGTCGGGTTGATCTACGCCGCACACCTTGCCCGCCGTCTGGGGCGCATCGGCGACCGCCGGGTCGAACAGCACTACGAAGTGGTAGGCGGGACCTACGAGCTCGACACGGCGTTGCCGAAGGGCGTCGACCCACAGCATCTGATTGAGTTGATGGGACGCGACAAGAAGGCGCTCACCGGCGGGCTGACGTTCGTGCTCGACGGAGCCGATGGTGTCGAGGTCGTGACGGGTGTTCCGGTCGACGCAGCCAACGACGCGCTGCGATCGATGGCGGCGTCGTGACCACGCCGCGCCTGACGACCACACGATTGGTGATGCGGGAATGGCGCGACAGCGATCGCGCTCCCTACGCGGCATTGAACGGCGACCCCGACGTCATGCGGCACTTTCCATCGACCTTGACGGCTCAACAGACCGACGAGATGATCGATCGAATGAGTGCCGGGTGGCGCGATCGAGGTTTCGGACTGTGGGCGGTCGAGCGGGTCGACACCGCCGAGTTCATCGGATTCGTCGGGCTCGCTGCGCCTGCGTGGGACGCGCCGTTCACACCGTGCGTCGAGGTCGGTTGGCGCCTCGCCAAGCAGCACTGGGGCAATGGCTTCGCGCCGGAGGGGGCACAGGCCGCGCTGGCGTGGGGGTTCGAGCACGGCGAGCTTCCGGATGACCGGATACTCAGCTTCACGACGACGAAGAACCTGAACTCGCAACGCGTGATGCAAAAGATCGGGATGATCCATGATCCCGACCTCGACTTCGATCATCCGCTCGTGCTCGACTGGGTCGAGCGCCGTCACGTCGTCTATCGGATCGATCGCCGGCAATTCGCCGAGAGCGTGGCACGATAGAGCCGTGGCGCTGATCACTCTTCTGCACGGTCCCAACCTCAACCTGCTCGGCCAGCGCGAGCCGCACATCTACGGCACCGCGACACTCGACGATTACGTCGCGTTCACCACTGACGTCGCACACGAGCTCGGTCACGAGGTGTCGGCGTTCCAAACGAACCACGAGGGTGCGCTGGTCGATGCCATTCACGCTGCGCGGGGGAGTGCCGCGGCGATCATCATCAACCCCGGCGCCTTCACCCACTATGCATGGAGCATCCACGATGCCCTCGCTGCATTCAGCGGGCCGATCGTCGAGGTGCACATTTCCAATCCGAACGCCCGCGAACCGTGGCGACACACCAGTGTGATCGCGCCCGTGTCGACCGGATCGATCATGGGGTTCGGGATTCACGGCTATCGACTCGCGGTCGAGGCCGTCGCCGCCAAGCTGAGCGCGTCGTGATGGCGCCGCTCGAGGTCGCCGGTCGCTGCGCCCGCGTGCGCGACCGTTTCGACCAGGCCGACGCGCTGCTGGTCAGCAGCCTGACCAACATCCGGTGGTTGACCGGCTTCACGGGCTCCAACGGGTGGGTGCTGATCACCCCCGACGAGGTCGTGCTGGTCACGGACGGGCGGTATGGCGACCAGGCCGGCGCGCAGATGGCGGCGGCCGGTGTCGACGGTCGCGTGATCGTCGGGTTGTCGGGTGCAGCCATGCTCGACGCCCTCGCTGCGGAAGTCAGCACGTTCGCTTCGGTGGGTTTCGAGGCGGCGCACGTGACGTACGAGCAGTACCAGAGGTACGAGGTTCTGTTCACACCGGCGCTGGTCCCCGTCGGTGGGGTGGTCGAGGCCGAGCGGAGGCGCAAAGATGCGGGCGAGATCGCCCGCATGGCCGAGGCGTGCCGGATCGCGGACTCGGCACTTGCCGAGCTGCACCAGTCCGGCGAGCTGCTCGGTCGCACGGAGGCGCAGGTGCGGAACCAGTTGGAGATCCGCATGCGGGAACTCGGGGCTGACGGGCCGAGCTACGAGACGATCGTGGCGACCGGTCCGGTCAACGCGGCGCGCCCGCATCATCGCCCGTCCAACACCGTGATCGAGCCGGGGCACACCGTCATCATCGATGTAGGTGCGCTCTACGACGGCTATCACAGCGACATGACGCGCACGTTCTTCATCGGCGAAGCCACCGAGCAGCAGCAGGAGTTGTACAACGTCGTGCTTGCCGCGCAGCAAGCCGGTGTCGCCGCTGTCGAGGCCGGGCTCAGCACGGCAGAGCTCGATGCCGTGTGCCGCGATTCGATCGCCGAGTCCGGCTACGCCGCGTGGTTCAGCCACGGCACCGGTCACGGAGTCGGTCTGGTGATCCACGAAGACCCGTTCATCAACAGCACCGGTGAACTGAAATTGCAGGTCGGGGACGTAGTGACCGTCGAGCCGGGGGTCTATCGTGAAGGTTTCGGCGGTATCCGTGTCGAAGACCTGGTGGTCGTGACCGAGAACGGGTGCCGCGTACTGACTGCATCGCCGAAGGATTCACCGTGCCCGCCATCACCACCAACGACCTGAAGAACGGAATCACCC
>JAYVOI010000365.1:0-7090 GCA_043758005.1 Ilumatobacteraceae bacterium | reverse complement strand
GCTCCGAGTCCTACTCCGAGCTGGCAAACCAACCTGGCCCAGCCGACCCACCCCACCCATCCTCAGAACACGACGTCCCCACACTCACGCGTAGAGCCACATAACACGGCTGGCGGCGGATACACAACGCGAATCTCGATCGAGAAGCGCACTCCGATCCGGGCGTTCGGCGCTCCCGCGGTCTCCCAAAACACTCACTCCAAGAGTCTCGTCGACCATGGCATAAGTGCCGGTCTGGGACGCACAACAACGGCGCAGAACGACAGACGAGGCGCGATCACGGAGCGAGGCGCACCGATCGGCGCTTCTGGGTTGAGGCGTTCGTAGGGGAATAACTGATTTCCGATGACGGGTTCGATCACCTCGCTGACCCGTTCTTCTCCTGCGATTCATCGGCAGACTTCACCTCAAAGCTGGACCGGCTCCCCGAGCCGCCGTGCCATAGGACACATGCCTGGGTCTAGATGTTCGGCGCGCCGACAGCCTCGGACATCGCACGTGCTCGCGCCCGTCGTCCTGTCAGGCTCAGGAGATCCCATTGCGCCAGTATTGCGCCTCGAACCCACGAACGACCGCACCGCGGCCATGCTCGGGGCGTTGGCATCACACGTACTCGCGGCCTCGCGTGCTGTGGTGGTGTGTTGCCAAGACTCGAACGCCGCCCGCATGCGTTCGCTCACCGGACGATCAACTGCAACTCGTTCAGGACCTGCCGCACGGTAGTCCACGACGCCGGCAGATCAGCGAGCAGTTCGGCGATCCGTGCTCGCTCGCGCAAAAGTTGATCGCAGGCGTCAAGGACGCGTGACGTCTCGTCGGCCGACAATGCTGCCATCGCAGCCGATCGTCGAATCGAGATGAGGTCAGCCGTCGTGAGCGGCTCACCATTATCGAACACGCGTTCGTGAATCGCAAGTCTGGCCACCGATCGGTCGACGGCGCGCACCCTCCTATTGCCCTCCAGAGCGATGCGATCCCTTTGAGGTGCTCCGGTGCTGTCAGACAGCTGACGAATTTCGGGTCGCAACCACGTCCACTAGACCTCCACGAAGGTGACGGACGCCCCGCTGGAGAAGGCGGAACCGTCGCACATGACCGGTCCCCATCCTCGCGTCGCGCCGGCGGGGATGCCGTACGTAGTGTCGGTTTCCACCGTTCCGTTCGGGCAGTGGAGGTCGGCTCGCAGATCGATCGGACCTGATGTCCCGTTGGAAACGTCACCTGAGACCATGGTGTAGGCGTACGCCGTTCCAGCCCCTGCAGGCCCGTAGCCGGTGATCTGCCCGGTGAATCCTGCGGGTACCAGCGCTGACCCGCCGGCCATGTAGCCCCATGATGTCAACGATGATGTGAGTTGCGTTCTGGGTAAGGATTTGGAACGTGCCGTCAGCGGCGACAGGTACCAGCACGAAGTTCGCGATGTTCTCGTTCGCTCCGCTCGAGTTCACCACCGACGTGCCCGGCCACGGGCCACTCGGCCAGGCGGCAACGAACCCGCCCGCAGTGGTGTCGGTCAACGTGATGTTCACACCGACGGCGGACGCGCTCGGTTGGCCGCTGTTGATCGTCACCTGCTGGCCAGCCACCAATCGCGGGCCGCTGCTGCTCGGCCCTCGCGAGTCATAGATCCGACCGGGGTTAGTTGCAACGTATCCGGCCGGCGTCTGAACTGCTGCCGAGACGTGGCCAGACAGTTGGGCTACCCAACCACCGAATGCGGAGCTGATGACGATCGCGGTGACAGCGAGAAAGGATCTGCGGGTTGTGTGCATACAAGTCACCTATCCGGCACGCCGCTGGAATCCACGAGCACTAGGGCCCGGCTGGATCGACGATGGTCTGTAGGTCGTTGAGCACGTTGACTCACCAAACAGCCAAGAACAGCGCAGTCGCCGTCAAAGCCCAGTCCGACCTACTCGGCACGAGCATCGTTGACGCCGGTCCGCACGTTCGCTGACACTCCGCCAGCCAAGGGTTACGGGTTGGTCACCCCGTTGGTCACCTACCTGTTGGAATGGCGAAGCGTCGACCTTTGGGAAGCCCTCTGACCTGGTATTTCTTGGTGCGCCCCCTGGGTTTCGAACCCAGAACCTGCGGATTAAGAGTCCGTTGCTCTGCCGTTGAGCTAGAGGCGCATCGCCCAGGCCGGAGCCGGGACCCGAGCAGTGTAGGGGCACTGACGTGCCCCCGGACTGATCGATTGGGGTGACCGACGGGGCTCGAACCCGCGACATCCAGTACCACAAACTGGCGCTCTACCAGCTGAACTACGGCCACCATGTAGTCCGCCAGTGTGCCACATCGCCGACCAAGTTCCACATCTTGTTTCTGCACGTCGGGTTTGGGGTACTGGCTGCGACCACGTGTCGGGCAGCGGGGGAGTGGTCGTCGGTGAGTGGCCGTTCACGATGGAATTCGTGGTCGGCTAGGCTTGCTAGAACGAAATCCGCTTGGAGAATCGAATGACTGCAATGGAATCCATCGACACCCGCCACCTTGCCACCAAAGCCCGAGAGATCACCAAACGTGAACTGGGGGTCTACATCCAACGAACCGCCGGTTCCATGAGGGCCACCGAGCGAGCCCGCAAGGTCATGCCCATGGGTGTTCCCTCCAGCTTCCAGTCCTACGATCCACACCCGATCGTCGTTCGCCGTGCGCAGGCCGCGTGGATGGAAGACGTCGACGGCAATCGGTACGTCGACTTCGATCTGGGCTTCGGTGCACTCTTCGCGGGTCACTGCAACCCCGCCGTGCGCAGCGCGATCGAACACCAACTCGACGACGGCACCCTTTTCGTCACGCCGTGCGAACTGAACGCCGACGTCGCCGAGATGCTCGCTGCTCGGTACAAGCTGCCGATGTGGCGCTTCACCAACAGCGGCACCGAGGCGACCATGGACGCCATCCGCGTCGCCCGTGGCCTGACCGGTCGCGACAAGATCGTCAAGGTCGAAGGCGGATACCACGGTCATCACGACGAAGTGATGATCTCGATGAAGCCACCGATCAGCGAGGCTGGCCCGGTCGACGAGCCGCGTGCCATTCCGGCAACAGCAGGCATCACCCGCGCGGTGCTGGGCGACACCAAGGTCATCCCCTACAACCGTCCCGAGCTCCTCGAGCGAGCGTTGGCCGGCCGCGATGTCGCCGCATTCATCGTCGAACCGGTGATGGAGAACATCGGCATCTGCCTCCCGCAGCCCGGCTACCTGCAGGCCGTGCGCGAGATCACCAGCAAGTACGGCACCATGTTGATCTTCGATGAGGTCAAGACCGGCATCACCGCCGGGTGGAGCGGCGCCACGGGTGCGGTCGGCGTGCAGCCCGACCTGGTCGCGCTGGCCAAGAGCATCGGTGGCGGCCTCCCGCTCGGTGCCTTCGGTGGGACGCAGGAGTGCATGGATCAGATCACCAGCGGCAGGGTGTTGCACCTCGGCACGTACAACGGCAACCCGCTGTGCATGGCCGCGGCCAAAGCGGTGTTGGGTGAGGTGTGCACGCCGGAGGCGACGCAGGCAACCGTCGATCTCAACGGCCGCGTGCTCGCGGCGTGCCAGAAGACGATCACCGATGCAGACCTGCCGGCACACACCGTGCAGTTCGGCGCCAAGGCGTGCATCACATGGGCACGCGAGCAGATCCAGAACTACCGCGACTACAAGGCAACCGACTTCGATCTCGCGTTCGCGCAGTGGATGCACGGCATCAACCGCGGTGTGCTGCTGCCGCCGGGTCTCGACGAGCAGTGGCTGATCTCGGTGATGCACACCGAAGCCGACGCGATGCACTACGCCGAAGTGTTCGCCGAGTTCGTCGACGAACTGGTGTCGTAGGGCTCAGCCCCAGCGGCGCTCCTCGCGATAGCGGTACGTGCTGACCGGCGCGTTCCAACGTCGCCGGCGTCGCAGCAGGCGATGCCCGACCAGCAACATCAAGCCGCCCCCGCCCAACACGATCGACAACCCGACGAGCAACGGCAGCGAATCGTTGGCGAGGCGCGCCGGTACATCGGCCCACATGTTGTCGCTGAACGCCGGCAGTGCGAACCGCGGCACGACGTACCCGAGGATCGCGATCAGCAACGCCAGCAACACCATTCCGTACCCGAGGCTGTGGAGCAGCGCGGCCCGATTCGGGTGCAACATGAACCCGATCACGAAGAACCCGACGGCAAACAGCAGGCAGAACGGAATGGTCCAGTGGAGGATGCGACGGATGGTGTCGAGCGCAGAGACGCGCGGCACCGGCAGCGTGATCGATGGCATGTCGGCCACAACCTGGTTGCGCACGAGTTGCACCATCTGGTCTCCGGTGATGCGCACCGGGCCTTTCAGCTCACCGATCATTCGGGCGTGCGAGTCGCGCACCACCTTGCTGAGGAACTTCGCTCCCTGTGGAGTGCTGGCCACGGCGCTGACGGTCTGTCGCGTCGCGGCCTTGTCGAGGCCGCGTTGGGAGGAGGCGGCATCGGCGATGGTGTTGGTGATCTGCGTCTTGATGCGGGCGTCCTGCAGCACGACATCGGCGAGGTCGCCGGTGCGGCCGGGGTCGAACGCGCTTCGCTGCAGCAACCACCCACTGATGGCGATGCTGGCGCACACGTAGGCAATACCAAAGATGAGACCAGCGAGGGTTCGGCGCACGTAGCTAGTTTGGCCGATGAAGTCTCGAATGTCTCTAGGGTGATGGCGATGCCTTCGAAAGATCCGTCGTTCGGTCGGATGGTCCGTCGTGCACTCCTCTTGCGTTGTCCGTGGTGCGGCGCGCGGCGCACGTTCATCCGCCGTTGGCTGGGCAAGCACGAACGATGCCGAACCTGCGGCATTCGCTGGCGCCGCGAAGAGGGGTTCGAACTCGGCGCCGTGACCGTCAACACCGTGTTGACGTTCATCGTGTTGACCGCAGCGATGACGGTCGGCTTCGTGACGACGTCGCCCGACATCCCGGTCGTGCCGATGGTGCTCGCGCTGATCGGCGTGGCCGTGTTGATGCCCATCGTGATCTATCCCTTCACGTTCACGATCTGGTTGGCGTTCGACCTTGCGGTGCGCCGCCCGGAGCCGCGGGAGCTTGCCGAGGCGAGCGCTGCAGTCACTGCGCAAACGGTGCCGGGCTGAATCTCGCCGGCGCGGCGCGGTAATGCTTGATCGAACGACTGTTCGTAGTTACACTGCTGTTGTTCGAACAACGCCAGCAACGCTCACCACGTTCGGGGAACCGTGTCACACCCCTTCCGTATGGTGCACGTCAACGCAATTCGAGGTCGTGCAACTCGGCCTCCGACATCAGCACACCCACATGCATCAGGCAGGAAACGGAGAACGACAGTGAGCACCGATCGCGAAAAGGCACTCGATGTGGCGTTGGCAGCCATCGACAAGCAGTTCGGCAAAGGGTCCATCATGCGGATGGGCGAGAAGACATCGATGGGCATCGAGTCCATCCAGACCGGTGCGCTGTCACTCGACCTCGCCCTCGGCGTCGGCGGGTTGCCGCGTGGTCGTGTGGTCGAGATCTTCGGCCCGGAGTCCTCGGGTAAGTCCACCCTCGCCATGCATGTCGTGGCCGAAGCCCAACGCAACGGTGGCATCTGTGCCTACATCGACGCCGAGCACGCCATGGATCCGGTGTACGCCAGTGCCATCGGTGTCGACATCGACCAGTTGCTCATCAGTCAGCCCGACACCGGCGAGCAGGCGCTCGAGATCGTCGACATGTTGGTGCGCTCCGGCGCTGTCGACGTCGTGGTCATCGACTCGGTGGCCGCACTCACCCCACGTGCCGAGATCGAGGGCGAGATGGGCGACACCCACGTCGGCCTGCAGGCCCGGTTGATGAGTCAGGCATTGCGCAAGCTCACCGCCAACCTCAGCCGCACCAACACGATCGCCATCTTCATCAACCAGCTCCGCGAGAAGATCGGTGTCATGTTCGGTTCGCCCGAGACCACTCCTGGCGGGCGGGCGCTGAAGTTCTACTCGTCGGTGCGTCTCGACATCCGTCGCATCGAGAGCATCAAAGATGGCGCCGAGATCGTCGGCAACCGCACCCGGGTCAAGGTGGTCAAGAACAAGGTCGCCCCACCGTTCCGCCAGGCCGAGTTCGACATCATGTACGGCAAGGGCATCAGCCGCGAAGGCACCTTGCTCGACATCGCCGTCGACATGGGCATCATCAAGAAGTCGGGTGCCTGGTTCACCTACGACGGTGAGCAGTTGGGCCAGGGTCGTGAGAACGCCAAGAACTTCTTGTCGGAGAACCCCGAGATCATGGTCGAGGTGTCCGAGAAGGTGCGTGTGGAGGCCGGCCTCGGCCAGCGGGATGCGCCGGAGTTCACTCCCGCCGACGAAGAACCGATCACGATCGACTGAACCATGTCGGTTCCGGCTCGTCTCACCTTGGTCACGCTCGGCGTCGCCGACGTGGCACGGGCAACGGCGTTCTACGAGGCGCTGGGCTGGCGAAAGTCCAGCGCCTCGCAAGATGCGGTCTCGTTCTTCCAACTGGGCGGTCTTGCACTGTCGGTGTTCGGGCGGCAAGACCTGGCCGACGACGCCACGGTCTCGTCGCAGGGCGCGGGGTTCGCCGGCATCTCACTGGCGATCAACCTCGCATCCGAAGCCGAGGTCGACCGGGTGGCAGCCGAATGGGTTGCGTGCGGCGGCACGATGATCAAACAGCCGCACCGCGTGTTCTGGGGTGGGTATTCCGGTTACGTGGCCGATCCCGACGGACACCTGTGGGAGCTGGCCCACAACCCTGGGTTCCTGCTCCACGCCGACGGTACGATGCAACTCCCTCCGGTGACCTGACGCTGCACCGGTAGCCTTTCGCCCGTGACCCGCGGCTACATCGTCCACACCTTCGGGTGTCAGATGAACGAGCACGACTCCGAGCGCATCGCCGGTTTGTTGGAAGACGACGACTACGTCGCGGTCACCGACGAGGCCGACGCCGACGTGGTGGTGCTGAACACCTGCTGCATCCGTGAGAACGCCGACAACAAGCTGTACGGCACGCTGGGCTGGCTGAAGCCGTGGAAAGAGCAGCGCGACGGCCGCCAGATCGTCGTGGCCGGCTGCTTGGC
>JAYVOI010000364.1:0-3011 GCA_043758005.1 Ilumatobacteraceae bacterium | reverse complement strand
GAGATCGCAGCAGTCAACGTCGTCTTGCCATGATCAATATGACCCATCGTGCCAATATTCACATGCGGCTTCGTCCGCTCGAATTTTGCCTTGCTCATGGGAGACCCTCTCCTGTGGTGTCTTGAATGCCGGTGATACTGATGTGCTGGTGTTCGTTGTGTTGTAGCGGCGATCGGTCTCGAACCGATGACCTTCCGATTATGAGCCGGATGCTCTGACCAACTGAGCTACGCCGCCAGGGCTTTGCCGAACCGGTTTCGCCTGCCCGAAGGCAGCCGGACCGTCTGGTCGAGCCCTCTGTGGGAATCGAACCCACGACCTACGCCTTACCATGGCGTTGCTCTACCGACTGAGCTAAAAGGGCGATCGCTGACGCGCGGGTTCTACCGCAAGCCAGCCGAGAAGCATAGCGCCCTCGGCGGGGCATCTACCACGGGATTCTCCTGCTTTCGGCACTACGCTCGGCCGGCGTGAGCGAGGGCCGGATCCAATCGATCACCCTGCGATTGGCGTCGTTGGGGGATGCGGAGCAGATCCGCCAGATCTACAACTACGAGGTCTCCAACACCACGGCAACGTTCGATCTCGTGCCGAGGTCACTCGAGGATCAGCAACGGTGGATCGCCGACCGCAACGGGGCCTTCGCGGCGATCGTGGCCATCGATCCGACCGACGAGCACGGCGATGTGGTGGGCTTCGGCTCGCTGTCGCCCTACAAGGAGCGGGCCGCTTACCGCACCAGCGTCGAGGACTCGGTCTACGTCCGCCGAGATCGCAACGGCGAAGGCATCGGCAAGTTGATCGTCGCCGAGTTGCTGCGCGTCGGGTCGGTCTCGGGGTTTCACGCCGTGTTTGCCCGCATCTCGGCAGCCAGCGAGGCCTCGATCGCCCTGCACCGCTCGTGCGGCTTCGAATTGGTGGGGATCGAGCGCGAGGTCGGCCGCAAGTTCAACAAGTGGCTCGACGTCGCCCTCATGCAAGCCCTCCTCTAACCCCTCGGTCGGGCGCGATCTCGGAAACGCCGGTACTCACACCGCGCCCGACCCGGCTCAACGGGGTTCGATTCGGGTACGGGTGGTACCGAAAGCGCGCCCGACCGGGGCTAGGGGGTCAGGCCGAGGGACTCGGCTTCGGCGGCAAGGGCCAGCCAGGACTCCTCGGCGGCGGCGAGACCGGCTTGCGCGGCGGCGAGTTGCTCGCCAAGCTGCGCCAGCTCCCAGTGGGCGTTGGTGCCAGCCATGGCGTGCACGAGCTTGTCTCGGGCGGCGGTCGCCGTGGCGACCTTGCGTTCGGCTTGGCCGAGGTCTCGGCGCACCGTCGACGGGCTGCGACCCGAGGTCGGCTTGGCCCGCACCGGAGCGGGTGCCCGCGCCGTCATCTGCGGCATCGGAACGGTGTCGGCTGCGGCACGCTGCACCAGCCAGGCAGCGACGCCGCCACGGATCCAGCGCACGCCACCCTTTCCGTCGAGCGCCAACAGCTCGTCGGTGACCCGGTCGAGGAAGGCACGGTCGTGGCTGACGGTCACCACGATCCCCGGCCAGTCGTCGAGGAAGTCTTCCATCGCCCGCAGCGTGTCGAGATCGAGATCGTTGGTGGGCTCGTCGAGCAGCAGCACGTTCGGTTGCGGGACGAGCGTGAGCAGCAGTTGCAGCCGGCGTCGCTCACCACCGCTCAAGGTGCCGATCGGTGCGAACTGCGCATCGCCGTCGAACCAGAACCGGCGCATCAGCGCAACGTCGGCCAGCGACGGCTCGCCTTTGTCGCCGGCAATGGCTTCGCGCACTCGCTGCGTGAGGTCGAGGTCGCGCCCGAGCTGATCGTAGTAGCCGATCTGCACCGTGGCACCGCGGTCAACGCTGCCGTGGGTGGGGGCGAGGCGCCCGGCGATGAGATCGAGCAACGTCGACTTGCCGGCCCCGTTGGCGCCGACGACCCCGACGCGGTCGCCGGGTTCGAAGACCAGCGTGCACGGGTCGATCACCTTGGTGCCGTCGGGCCAGGCGAACCCCACGTCGGTGAGCTCGATCCCCTTCGACCCCAACCGCTTCGACCCCATCGACAGGCCGAGCTCGCCGTCGCGCGCCGCGGCCTGCGCCCGACCTTCGACCAACGCGGTCGCCGTGGCAATGCGAGCCTTGGGCTTCGCGGTTCGTGCCGGGGCGCCGCGCCGCAGCCATGCCAGCTCACGCGTCGCCAGATTCTTGCGAACCTGTTCGGCCACCTCGGCACGCTCCTCGCGCTCGGCACGACCGGCCAGGTACGCGGCGTATCCCGAACCGGCGTGCCAACCCGAGGGCACGTGGAGGTAGGCGGTACCGCGATCGAGCTCGAGCACCTTGGTGGTGACCTTGTCGAGCACGTGCCGGTCGTGGGTGACGAGCACCAAACCGCCGCGATATGCGGCCAGCCACTCCTCCAGGAACTGGATGGCATCGAGGTCGAGGTGGTTGGTCGGCTCGTCGAGGATCAGCACCTCGTACTCGCCGACCAGCAGGCGTGCCAGCGCGGCCCGCTTGGCCTGGCCGCCCGACAGCTCGGTGGTCGGCGCATCGAGCAACGGCGTCATTCCCAGACGGTCGAGCATCGCCTCGCCCTGCCATTCGCCGCCCACGGCCTCGCGCACGGTCCCTGCGGGCAATGCCGGGTTCTGCAGCAAGAAGCCCACCCGTGCGCCGCGGCCCCATCGAACCTCGCCCGTCTCTGGCCGCAGCTCGCCGGCCAACATCCGCAGCAACGTGCTCTTGCCGGACCCGTTCAGCCCGACGACTCCGAGTCGATCGCCGTCGCTGATCGTCACCGAGACGTCGGCGAACAGCGGTCGGTTCGGCCGGCTGGCGGCGAGTCGTTCGGCGTCGATCAGGATCATGGGAAGTGTGTGCTCGAGAAAAGTGCAATCGCCAGGCCCCGGAGGGGACCTGGCGATTCAGGTGGTGGGCCGGGAAGGATTCGAACCTCCGTAGGACTATGCCAGTTGATTTACAGTCAACCCCCTTTGGCCACTCGGGTAC
>JAYVOI010000363.1:0-3022 GCA_043758005.1 Ilumatobacteraceae bacterium | reverse complement strand
CGCGTCGGGCACGTGTACCTGAAGTCGGAGTACCGGGAGTACACCGACGCCACGTTCACACACCTCAAGCCGCGGCCGGCCAAGTGGCAGCACCTCGGTCTGCTCGGCCCGGCGATCGAAGCCGAGGTCGGTGACAGCATCAAGTTCGTGTTCAAGAACAACACGACGTTCCCAGCCAGCGTTCACCCGCACGGCGTGTTCTACACCAAGGCCGGCGAGGGCGCACCGTACGCTGACGGCACCAGTGGCGCGGACAAGGGCGACGACTCGGTCGCGCCCGGCAGCGTGTACATCTACAACTGGAAGGTGCCCGAGCGATCCGGACCCGGCCCGATGGACGGCAGCTCGACGATGTGGATGTATCACTCGCACGTCGACGAGGTCGGCGACACGAATGCCGGTCTGATGGGCCCGATGATCATCACGCGGTGCGGCATGGCTCGCCCCGACGGATCACCGAGCGATGTCGATCGCGAGTTCGTCGTGAACTACAGCGTGATGGACGAGAACTCGAGCATCTACCTCGACGACAACCTGAACGCGTTGGCCACCCCACCGGCACCCGACGACGAGGGCTTCGTCGAGAGCAACAAGATGCACTCGATCAACGGATACTCGTACGGCAACCTCCCCGGCCTGACGATGCACAAGGGCGACCGCGTGCGTTGGTACGTGATGGCGATGGGCACGGAAGTCGACCTACACACACCGCACTGGCACGGCAACACCCTTCTGTCGGGCGGCATGCGCACCGACGTGGTGTCGCTGCTGCCGGCGACGATGATCACCGCCGACATGCAACCAGACGATGTGGGTACCTGGCTCTTCCACTGCCACGTGAACGACCACATCTTGGCCGGCATGTTGTCGACGTACACCGTGACGCCGTGACGAGGTAACACCCGACACACTCGACATGGTCCGTGGCGTGATAGGCGTGGTGCGTGAACACGCACACGCCGCGGACCATGCGGGCGGTTTTGCTGAATGGGCACGGTGGTCTCGACCGCCTCGAGCTGCGAGACGACGTGCCGGTGCCAGCACCCGAGGCCGGGCAGGTGCTCGTGAAGGTGGCCGCGGCCGGGGTCAACAACACCGACATCAACACACGCATCGGGTGGTATGGACCCGACGTGGTCGGAGGCATCGCTGGAGCAATCGACGCGTCGATGCCGACGCCGCCGGGGAGTGCCGTCAGTTGGGCAGGTGACGTGCCGATGTTCCCGCGAATTCAAGGGGCCGATGCGTGCGGTCGCATCGTGGCGGTCGGGGCCGGTGTCGATGCCGGTCGTGTCGGCGAGCGGGTCATCGTCGAGCCCGTGTTCCATGACCCTGCTTCTGCGGATGACCACCCCATCTACTTCGGATCCGAGGTCGACGGCGCCTTCGCCGAGTACACGGTCGTGCCGTCGCTGCACGCGGTGGCCGTGAACTGCTCGTGGAGTGACGTGGAGCTGGCTTCGATCCCGTGCTCGTACTCGGCTGCCGAGAACATGTTGACCCGGGTCGACGTGCACGCTGGACAGACGGTCGTGGTGACCGGCGCATCGGGTGGTGTCGGGTCAGCGGCGGTGCAACTGGCCAAGCGGCGCGGAGCACGCGTGGTCGCCTTGGCCGCGCAGGCCAAGCACGACGAGGTCGCCGAGCTCGGGGCCGGGGTCGTGTTGCCGCGAGACGGCGACCTGATCGCTCTCCTCGGTCGCAAGTCGGTCGACGTCGTGATCGATGTCGTCGGCGGAGCCGCATGGCCGCAACTGCTGGCCGTGCTGCGGCCGGGCGGGCACTACGCGACCAGCGGCGCAATTGGTGGGCCGTGGGTCGAGCTCGACCTGCGCACGATGTACCTGAACGACCTGACGCTGCACGGGTGCACCGTGTTGAGCGCTGGTGTTTTCGCCAACCTGGTCGGCCACATCGAGCGTGGCGAAATCCGCTCGATCATCGCCGCAACCTTTCCGCTGAGCGAGATCGTCGCTGCTCAGCGGCTGTTCATGACGAAGCAACACGTCGGCAAGATCGTGCTGGCGGTGGCCGCCGACTGACCGCGTCACACGCGGCACGGGCGCTGCGTCAGCTCGAACCGTGTCGCTCCCAGGTCGCTGAGCGACCTCCCAGCGACAAAGTTCGGGCGAAGCGCGCCGGAGCTGCCGAGGGGTACGCTGGCGCGCATGCCTTGGGGTGACGATTCGGCCGACGCCAGGTTGCACGGCACATCGATCGCAGACAGCGTGATCGATCTGGTAGGGAACACGCCGCTGGTCCGCTTGAAGCGCACCAGCGAGATCCACGGCATCCGATGCGTCCTGGCCATGAAGATGGAGACCACGAATCCGGGGGGCTCGTCGAAGGACCGGCCGGCGTTGGAGATGATCCTCGCCGCCGAACGAGACGGGCTGTTGAAGCCGGGCGACACGATCGTCGAGCCGACCAGTGGCAACACCGGGGTCGGCCTGGCCCTCGTGGCTGCGCAACGTGGCTACAAGTGCGTGTTCGTGATGACCGACAAGAACGGCGTCGAGAAGATCCAGTTGCTGCGGGCGTACGGCGCCGAGGTGATCGTGTGCCCCGTGGCGGTGCCACCCGAGGATCCGCAGAGCTACTACAAGGTCGCCGAGCGGGTCACCAGCGAGCGCAACGCGTTCCGCCCCAACCAGTACGCGAACCCCAACAACCCGCTGGCACACGAGAAGACCACCGGGCCCGAGTTGTGGAACCAGACCGGCGGGCGGATCACCCACTTCGTCGCCGGCGCGGGGACGTGCGGCACCATCACCGGCACCGCTCGATACCTGAAGGCCCAGAACCCGAACATCAAGGTGATCGCCGGCGACCCGGAGATGTCGGTGTTCTCCGGCGGGTCGGGTCGGCCATACCTGGTCGAGGGCGTCGGCGAGGACTTCTACCCGGCGGCGTGGGACGCCTCGCTGTACGACGAGATCATCCCGATCACTGACGAGGCCAGCTTCCTGACTGCCCGCCAGGTCAGCCGCGAGGAGGGGATCCTCATCGGTGGCAGCGGCGG
>JAYVOI010000362.1:0-3026 GCA_043758005.1 Ilumatobacteraceae bacterium | reverse complement strand
GCCGGCACGGACCTCGCGATCGACCTGGCCGGCGCCGTCACCGCCGGCTCGACCGGCGTGACGAGTGGCCCGGGTTCGATCGCCCACTGGCCCGGCGGACTGGTGATCGCCTTTCCTGCAGCACACTCGGTGGGCGGCACGCTGGTGATGGCTCCCGGTGACCTCAATCTGACGTTCAACCGCATCGTCGAGTCGCCGATCGAGATGACCATCGTCGACGACCACATCACCGAGATCGCGGGCGGCGGCGTCGATGCCCAGCTGTTCCGCTCGTACCTGGCGTCGTTCGGTGACCGTGCCAGCTACGCGACGAGTCACGTCGGGTGGGGTATGAACGAGGCAGCCCGCTGGGAGGCCGTCGAGCTGTACGACCGTCGCGAGACGTGGGGGACCGAGGCACGAGCGTTGGCAGGCAGCTTCTTGTACTCGACCGGTGCGAACGAAACAGCCGGTCGGTTCACGGCAGGTCACTTCGACCTCCCGATGCGAGGGTGCAGCGTCGCCCTCGATGGGGATGCCGTGGTCGAGCATGGCGAGCTCGTCGCCGAGCTGCGCTCCCCGACGAGCTAGGACGTGCTCGCCGGTGCCCGGTACTCCTCGCGTTGTACCCGAGACATCTCGGCGATCTCGTCGATCTCTTCCTTCTGGAAGCCGGCCATCTCGCGGAACGTGCGGGCCAGGCGGATGGCCGCCTCGCGATCCTCGCCGCGATTGCCGCGGAAGTTGAACAAGCCGTCGACCGTGCGCTGGAACTCGAGGGCCCGGGTCTGGCGATCCTTGTCGTCCTTGGTGAGCTCGCGCAGCCACGTGCTACCCATCTTCACGTGGGTCACCTCGTCGGCCAGCATCCAGTCTTCGCAGAAGTACAACACCGGATCGTTCATGTCGCCGGCGAAGTCGCGCATGGTCGTGAAGACGTCGATGGCCAACCCCTCCAGCGCCCGGTTCACCCCGGCGAGGCGGAACACAGGGTCCGAATGACACGCGGCCTCGAACAGCGTGACTGCTTCGCTGAACTCGCCGACCTCGGTGCCCATGTGCTCGCCGAGGCGCAGGCTGATCTCGACATGACGGGCTTCGTCCCAGCACTGCCTGGCCATGTCGAGCTTCATCTGCAACGGAGTCTCCTCTGTGGTGTAGTCGAACGCGGTGCGCCCGGCGCCCTCGAGCGCCTGGATCTCGCCGACGAAGATTCCGTGCATCTGCCGCCGGGCCCGGTCGGCCGACTCGGCCGACTCGGGATCCATCCGGCGATCCTGACCCTGGTCGTTGGGTCGTTCGTCGGCGAAGCGTTCCTCGGTCGTGATGCGGTGAAACCGCGAGTCGCGCTGGAGTGCGGTCGGTGGCAACTGCTTGCGCATGAGAAAAGCGTAGACGAAAGCGCGGCGCGCCATGATGGGGGCCGTGCGTGTCGCCTACACCCTGGAACAATGCTGGCACCGGGTGCCGGGAGGCACAGGAGTTGCGGCGATGCGCGTCGCCGAGGCAATGGTGGGCGAGCGCGATGTGACGCTGCTCGGAGTCGCCGGTCGCCACCGGCATGTGCCCAGCGAGCCGTGGTCGCCGGTCGTGCCGATCGCCCATCTCCCGGTGGGTGGGCCACTGCTGTACGACCTGTGGCTGCGCCGAGGTTGGCCGAAGGTCGAGCGCGCCACCGGGCCGGTCGACGTCGCCCACGCCACCACCCTGATCCCCTGCGCGACCGACGCGCCGATGGTGGTGACCGTGCACGATCTGGCGTTCCTCCACGACCCATCACATTTCACCCGCCGCGGCAACGGCATCTTTCGCCGCAGCCTCGATCAGATCCGTCGGCGCGCCGACCTCGTGCTGTGCAGCAGCGAGGCGACGATGGACGACTGCGTCGCCGCGGGAATCCCGGGGCAGCGACTGCGCCTCGTGCCGCTCGGGGTCGACGCCGCCAAGGTCGACGCTGCCGAGGTCGCCCGAGTGATGGCGTTGCATCACCTACCGCAGCGCTACCTGCTGTTCGTCGGCACGGTCGAGCCGCGCAAGAACCTCCGTGGCCTGGTGGAAGCCGTCGGTCTCCTCGAGGAACCGCTGCCGCTGGTCGTCGCCGGTGCCGAAGGCTGGGGCGACATCGACATGCCGGCGGGTGGCGACGTGCGGTTCATCGGCTTCGTGCCCGCCGCAGACCTCGGCGGGTTGTACGCCGGAGCGGAAGTGTTCTGCTATCCGAGCGAGCGCGAGGGGTATGGGCTGCCGGTGCTGGAAGCCATGGCCCAGGGGACCCCGGTCGTGACCAGCCGAGGCACGGCGACCGAGGAGACCGCCGGTGGGGCGGCCGTACTGGTCGACCCGTCGAACCCCGCCGACATCGCCCGCGGGATTGCCGAGGCCGCGGCGCGTCGTCACGCGCTGGCGACCGAAGGAGTCGCCCGCGCCGACCAGGCGACGTGGCACGAGACCGCCCGCCTGACTGCTGAGGCGTATCGGGAGTTGTGCTGATGGGAGATTCGACGATCGGCGTGAACCTGCTGTGGTGTGTGCCGGGTGATGTCGGCGGGTCCGAGGAGTATCTCGTTCGTCAACTTCTCGGGCTGGCCGAGGCGGCGCCACAGTTCCGTCCGACGCTGCACGTCGTGGACGGCTTCCCCGATGCCCATCCGGATCTCACGGGCCTGTTCCCGACGGTGGTCGCCCCGTTCGACGGTGCGTCGCGCGGCCGGCGGATCCTCGGTGAGGTGACCTGGTTCCGGCAGCGATCGTCGAACGCGGATCTGCGCCATCATGGTGGTGGCACTGCTCCTCTCGGCGCAGTTCGGCCGTACGTGCTGACGATTCATGATCTGCAGTACCGCACGTACCCGGAGTACTTCAGCCGCAAGAAGCGCGCCTATCTGGCGACCGCGATCGGCCGGTCCGTGCGCGGCGCAACCGTCGTCACCGTGCCCAGTGAATACGTCCGCGCCTCCGTGATCGACGCGTACGACGCGGATCCGTCGAAGGTCATGGTGGTACCGCACGGGTTCGAACCCGCCCTGCTGACCGACGTCACCGACGCC
>JAYVOI010000361.1:0-3028 GCA_043758005.1 Ilumatobacteraceae bacterium | reverse complement strand
CCTCCGACGTGAGGTCGGCTGGGACGTAGCTCAGCGGATCGTGGGCACTGGTCTGGTCCGTCACGATGTCGGCGGGAAAGTCCATCTCCAGCAACTTCGGCAGCACGATCGCGGCGTTGCCGACCAGCCCGACCGACAGCGGGCGCTTCTCGTCGCGGGCACGTATGCACCGCTCGACTGCATCCTCCAGCGAGTCGGCCACCTCATCGAGGTACCGCGTCTCGACGCGCCGACCGACACGCCAGGCATCGACGTCGATGCACAGCGCCACGCCACCGTTCATGGTCACAGCCAGGGGCTGCGCGCCACCCATCCCACCGAGCCCGGCCGTCAGCGTGATCGTGCCCGCCAACGTGCCGCCGAACTTGCGGCGCCCGATCTCGGCGAAGCACTCGTACGTGCCCTGGAGGATCCCCTGCGTGCCGATGTAGATCCACGATCCGGCCGTCATCTGGCCGTACATCGTCAGGCCGAGCGCTTCGAGGCGGCGGAACTCCTCCCAGTTGCCCCACTCGGGGACCAGATTGGAGTTGGCGATCAACACGCGCGGCGCCCACTCGTGCGTGCGAAACACGCCGACCGGCTTCCCCGACTGCACCAGCATCGTCTCGTCGTCAGCCAGCGTGGTCAGGGTGCGGATCATCGCGTCGAACGCATCCCACGAACGCGCCGCACGGCCGGTGCCGCCGTACACGACGAGGTCGTCGGGCCGCTCGGCAACCTCGGGATCGAGGTTGTTCATCAACATGCGCATCGCCGCTTCTTGTTGCCAACCGCGACACGTCAAGGTCGAGCCTCGTGGTGCCCGTACGGGCCGTGGTCCTGACATCGTCGTTCCCCTTTCGTCGTTCCTTCGGCCGATCAATCGAGCGGGCCGGTGACCCGTTCGACCGCTGCCAACATCTCGCCACTCATCACCAACGCCTCGGCGCGACCGAGTTCCGGCGACAACCACCGGTCGGGTCCTGCCCCGGCCACCCCCGCCTCGCGCAACGCTGCCAACGCGGCCGCCGTCGGTTCGGCGGGTTGCAGCGGTTGACGCAGATCGATGCCGCGCGCTGCGCACACCAACTCGCAGGCGATGATCCTGCCGAGGTTGGCAACCGAGGCGCGCAGCTTGCGCGCTGCACCCCAGCCCATCGACACGTGGTCCTCCTGCATGGCCGACGTCGGCAGCGAATCGACGCTGGCCGGCGACGCCAGGCGCCGGTTCTCGGCAACCATCGCCGCCTGCGTGTAATGAGCGATCATCAGTCCCGAGTTCACGCCGGCATCCTCGGCGAGGAACGGTGGGAGGCCGTGCGAGCGGGTGCGGTCGAGCATGCGATCGGTGCGCCGCTCGGCGATGGCGCCGACCTCGGCGGCGGCGATCGCCAGGAAGTCACAAGCGAAACCCACCGGGGCGCCATGGAAGTGCCCACACGACTCGACTCGTCCGTCGGGTAGCACGCTGGGGTTGTCGATCGCCGACCGCAACTCGGTGTCGGCGACCGACCGGGCGAAGGTGATCGTGTCGCGGGCCGCGCCGTGCACCTGCGGTGTGCAGCGCAGCGAGTACGCATCCTGCACACGCGCGTCATCGGTGCGGTGGCTGGCCACGATCGGGCTGTCGACCAGCAACCGGCGGAGGTTGTCGGCCGACATCGTCTGGCCGTGATGAGGACGCAACACCATCAGGTCGGCGGCAAACGCCCGGTCGGTGGCCATCAACGCTTCCACGCTCATCGCTGCGGCGATGTCGGCGGTACGAACCAGCATGTCGAGATCGGCAAGGGCCAGAACCAACATGCCGAGCATGCCATCGGTGCCGTTGATCAGCGCCAATCCTTCTTTGGCCCGCAACGTGACGGGGGCGATGCCGGCCGCCGCCATCGCCGCGGCGCACTCGCCTTCGCCGATCAGGGCCAGGGCGACGTGGGCCAGCGGTGCGAGGTCGCCACTAGCGCCCAGCGAGCCGTGCTCGTGAACCGCTGGGATGATGTCGGCGTTGAGCAGCGCGAGGATCGTGTCGACCACGACCTGGCGCACACCGGAGAACCCCATCGCCAGCGTGCGCGCTCGCAGCAGCATCATCGCCCGCACGACTTCGGTCTCGACGAGCGGTCCCATGCCCGCGGCATGCGAGCGGATGAGGGCGCGCTGCAACTCTTCGCGTCGTTCCGGCGGGATCACCGTCGTCGCCAGCGAACCGAAGCCGGTGGAGATTCCGTACACGGCGGCATCGCTCGCCGCCAGACCTTCGACGATTGCCGCACTGCGTGCGATCGCGTCGCGGGCCGGCTCGGAGATGCTGACCCTGGCCCCCCGGCGTGCGACGGCCACGACATCGCCGGCGTCGAGGCCGCTCGGGCCGAGAGAGATTTCGCTTGCCGGGATTTCCATCAGACGGTAACTTATACCACGTGGCGGAAACTGCGCAAGACCCTCCCAGCAATGGAGCCGAGCGCGACGACTCGTCGATCCGCTCGGTCGAACGGGCGCTGCGGCTGCTGGTGGTCGCCGCCGAATCCGACGAAGGGATCGGGCTCGTCGACGCATCCCGAGCGGTGGACCTGGCACCCTCGACCGTCACACGCATGCTGCGCACCCTGGAGGCCTCCGGCTTCGTGCAGCGCCGCGACGACGGCAACTACGTCGCCGGCGCCGAGTTGATCAGGCTCGGAGCCCTGCACAGTGCCGAGTCGCCGATGCATCGCCTTGCCCAATCCCACCTCGACCAGTTGGCCACCGTCGCCGGTGAGTCGTGCTACCTCGCCGTCCCCCTCGATCACGACTGGGCAACGTACGTACGCATGTCGCCGAGCAGTCAGGCCGTTCGACACGTCAGCTGGCTCGGCCGGCGCATCCCCCGTGCCGGGTCAGCGGTCGGCGCCGCGCTCGACGGTCGGCTCGGCGGTAATGGCGCGGCGATCGTGCACGCCGGCGTCGAGGCCGACACCACCGCCATTGCGGTGCCGATCCGTTCGAACGGAACCATCGTCGCGGCGATCAACGTGGTCGGTCCGAGCTACCGGATGAACCGGGCGAC
>JAYVOI010000360.1:0-3031 GCA_043758005.1 Ilumatobacteraceae bacterium | reverse complement strand
GGGCCGACCGTCTCACGCTCCGACTCCGGTACCTCGACGAGCACCTCATCGTGCACCTGCAGGATCAGCCGGCTGGCGACATGGGACTCCGACAAGGCGGCGTCGATGCGAACCAGCGCCACCTTGAAGATGTCGGCGGCAAGGCCCTGGATGCCCGCGTTCATCGCTTGACGCTCGCCTGCCTGGCGAATCCGGAAGTTGGAGTTGGACAGCTCCGGGATCGGACGGCGGCGGCCGAACAACGTCTCGGTGTAGCCACGCATGCGTGCCTCGATCACCGTGCGGTCCATATATGCCTTCACGTTGGGGAAAGCGACGAAGTATGCATCGAGGATCACAGCCGCATCGGCCGTTGGGATCCCCAATCGCTGACCGAGCCCGTAGGACTCCATGCCGTACGCCAACCCGTAGCTGACCATCTTGGCCTTCGACCGCATCTCGATCGTGACGTCGTTCGGCTCGACACCGAACACTCTGGCCGCGGTGGCGTTGTGGATGTCGACACCGCTGCGGAACGCCTCGATCAGCCCGGGGTCGGCAGCGAGGTGAGCGATGCAGCGCAGCTCGATCTGGTTGTAGTCGGCGACCAGCAGCGTGTAGCCGGGCGCCGGCACGAAGGCCTTGCGGAACTGGCGGCCCTCGTCGCTGCGAACCGGGATGTTGTGGAGATTCGGTTGATCGCTGCTGAGACGCCCGGTGCGGGCGACGGTCTGGTTGAAAGTCGCGTGGATCCTGCCGTCGGGAGCAACCTCGGCCATCAGGCCGGTTCCGTAGGTGCCGCGGAGCTTCTCCATCTCCCGGTACCGCATCAACGGATCGATGAACTCCGGCCACTCGTCGCGCAGCCGCAACAACGTCGCTGCGTCGGTCGAGTACCCGGTCTTGGTCTTCTTCTGCGGTGCCAGTTGCTTCTCGGTGTACAGCAGTTCGCGCAGCTGAACCGGCGAGTTGAAGTTGAACGGCCGACCGACGACGCGCTCGAGCTCGGCCGCGAGTCGTTCGCTCTCCAATGTGAGGTGCTGGTTGAGTCGTTGCAACTCGGCCATGTCGACGGCGATGCCGATGTGTTCCATCTCGGCGAGCACACCGACCAAGGGGTTCTCGATCGTGGCATACAGCTCGGCCATGCCTTGCTTGTCGAGTGCGGCCTGCAATGCCGACGACAGGTGTGCGACCGCCAACGCGCCACGGCCGGCGACGCGCCGGTTGTCGTCGCCCTCCTCGCTGAAATCGAGCTGTCCGGCCGACGACGCATCGTTCGAAGGCAACTGGTACGCGGTGTAGCGCTGCAACAGGTCGGCGAGCGCGTATCGAACGTCGGCGGGGTCGATCAAGTACGCGGCGATCGCCACGTCGAGTTGCAACCCGGTGATCGTCACACCGTGTCCGAGCGCCCAGCGCATGAAGGCCTTGGCGTTGTGCCCACGCAGCCCAGGGTGCGAAGCGAGAGCCGCAAGCACCGATGGTTCGGCGACGATCGCGGCCGGGACCCATGCCACTTCGCATGCGTCACGATCGGTGACGAAGGCAAGGCCGATGAGGTCGCTGCGGCCCGGCTCACCGACCCACGAGCAGACGAGATCGAGCGACGCCAGCGCCGTGATCGCACTGACGACGGATCCAGCATTGCTGAGATCGGTGATCTCCGCTTCCAACGCCTGTGCCTCGGTCGAGGTCTGTGGCAATCCAGGTGTTCCCAAGGCCTCGAACAGCCGGTCGGTCAGGGCGCGGAACTCGAGGAAGTCGAACAACTTCCTTGCCGCTTCCACGTCGGGCTCGATCGTCAACGAGTCAAGGTCGACGTCGATCGGAGCGTTGCGACGAAGGATCATCAGTTCGGCATTGCTGCGGACGCGCTCTTCGTGTTCGGCCAGCGAGGCCCGCAACTTCGGCGTCTGCGCGTCGACGTTGGCGAAGATCCCGTCGAGGCCGCCGTAGGTGTTGATCAACTTCGCAGCAGTCTTCTCACCGACGCCGGGGACACCGTCGAGGTTGTCGCTCGGATCGCCACGTAGTGCTGCGTACTCCGTGTACTGGGCGGGCGTCACCCCGGTCTTCTCCTTGATCCCGGCCTCGTCGTACAACGCGTAGTCGCTGACACCGCGGCGGTTGTACAGCACCTTCACACCCGGGTCGTCGACGAGTTGATAGCTGTCACGATCGCCCGTGACGATGATGACCTCGTGGCCTGCGGTCTTGGCCTGTTCGGCAACGGTGGCCAAGATGTCGTCGGCCTCCCAGCCGGCCAGATCAACCACGTGCACATGCAGTGCATCGAGCACCTCGCGGACCAGGCCCATCTGCTGCCGGAGGATGTCGGGCGCCGCCTCGCGCTGCGCCTTGTACAGCGGATTGGCGTCGTGGCGGAAGGTCTTCTCCGGTCGATCGAACGCCACCATCACGCCGTCAGGCTGCTGGTCCTTCAAGAGGTACGCGAACATCGACGTGAAACCGAACACTGCGTTGGTCACCTGTCCGGAGGCTGTCGCCATGTCGGTCGGCAGCGCGTAGAAGGCGCGGTAGGTCAGCGAGTTGCCATCAAGCAAGAGCAGCTTCACGGGCGCAGTGTGCCGGCCAGCACTCGCTCGGCAACCTCACGCATGCGCGAGCGCTCGCTCATCGCCGTGCGTTGGATGAAGGTGAACGCCTCGCCCTCGCGCATGCCACATTCGTCGATCAACACGCCCTTTGCGCGATCGATGATCTTGCGCGATTCCAGCTGCTCGCCGAGCGCATCGACCTCGCCCGTGAGGTGTTGCATCTCACGGAAGCGGCCGATGGCCACCTCGATCGCCGGGATCAGATCGCTCTTCTGGTAGGGCTTGACGAGGTATGCCAGAGCGCCGGCGTCGCGGGCCTCTTCGATGACTTCACGCTGGCTGAAGGCAGTCAGCATCAGCACACCGCAGATGCGCTCGCCCGTGATGATCCGTGCCGCCTCGAGGCCATCCATCCCCGGCATCTTGATGTCGAGGATCGCCAAGTCGGGCTGAAGGTCACGGACCAGCGTGACGGCGTCATCGCCGCGACC
>JAYVOI010000359.1:0-3032 GCA_043758005.1 Ilumatobacteraceae bacterium | reverse complement strand
AGGTTCTCGGCTGCAGCCTGCTGTTCGGGGGTCACGCCGGGCACACCGCCGAGATCGATCGGTTGTGTCGGGTCGTAGGGTTTGGTCGCCACTGCGGCAGCGGTGTGGCCGTGCGGCTGGTTGCAGACGTCGATTCGTCGATCGTCGGGCACCGCTGCTTGGCCGGCGCCGACGCCCTCGAGCGCGGCGAACACGCCACAGGGATGCGGAGTGATCCACACGTGAACCATCGGGTTCTGGCCGCCGGTGTTGACGCCGTTGGCACAGTTGCCGTTCGCATCGGTGATGCCGACGACGCGAGGCTTGCCATCCGGGCCGGTCGCCCAGCACAGGTTGCCGTGGTTGTGCCACTGCATGAGGGGCCCGGCGAAGTTCAACAAGGTGGGATCGTCGGTCGGTCGGGCGCTGGCGATGTACATCGCCCCGGCAAGGGTCCTGCTGTCGCCGTTCACCTTGTAGACCAGTGACTCTGGCTGTGTCGGGTCGAGGAAGTCGTTGTCCTCGATCAGCGACAACTTGATGTAGTGCTCGTCGCCCGTGCCCGCGTCACCGATCGAGGCATATCCGTCGGCCACCGCGGCGGCCGTATCCGCGTACTTCGGGAGGTCCTGCAACGAGTCTTCGATCAGCTTCGTTGCCCGAGCCTGCTGCTCTGCCGTCACGCCGGGGACGCCCGAGACGTCGATCGGCTGGGTCGGATCCCACGGCCGTGGCCAGGTGGCCGTGGCTGTCGCTGCCGTACCAGTGGCATCCGCGGGGTGCGAATGCTGTTGCGATTCGTCGACCGCCGCTGCGGTGGGATTGGCGGCGGAGTTGGCGGCAGGATCGATGGCCGCCGAGGTGCCGTCGGCGGTGTGGGAGTGCGGCTGCGACTCGCCGACCACGCCACCACTGGCGCTGGCGACACTGGCGTGGCTGTGCACGTGGGTGCCGCCGCTGAGCATCGCCGGGATCGTCAACGCGGCAACCGCAAGTGCCGGAAACGAGAGGCGTGGAGCGGTCGCTCGCCGGGCGCCGATCATCGATGCGGCAAGGGCGCAACCGACCGCCGTCGCAGCCAGGAGGGCGCAGGCCGTGTCCGCGAACTGCGCTGCCTCGCGGGCCTCGAGGCCGTCGATCCACGAGATCCCGGCAACGCGTGTTTGCAACCAGACAGCGACGGCAACGGCGTTGACGACGACGATCGGAACCGCGACCAGGCGATTGGGCCGGGCCACGGCGAGCAGGCCGACGCCGACCTGGGCGACAGCGCACAGGATGAACAGGCGGGCCAGTGTCGGATGCTCGGCGTGCACACCGGCAGCGGTGGCGTTGATCACGCCGGCACCGATCGTCGTCATGATGGCGATCGTGAGCCCTGGCACGCGAGTAGTGATCGCGGCGCGCACTGACCGGTCTTCGGCCATGGTCGGCTCGAGGAGGCCGCCGTCACCCGGCACGGCAAGAGTCATGTGCGGATTGTACGACCCTCGCGCAGCGCAGTGAGGGTCGGTTGGGCGAATTCCGGTCGACAGATCAGCAGGTCAGGCAGCCACGGATCGCGCTCGTTGAACACCATCGGTGATCCGTCGATGCGGCTGACGTGCAATCCAGCGGCGAGTGCGACCGCCGCCGGTGCGGCGGAGTCCCATTGGTACATCCCGCCGTCGTGCACGTAGATGTCGGCTTCCCCGGTCACCACGGCCATGGCCTTGGCCCCCGCTGAGCCCAGGCGAACGGCGTCGGCGTCGAGGGCGTTGGCCACGATGACGGCGACATACGGATTGCGGTTGCGCGACGTGACCAGCCTTGGCCGGTCGCGGACGAATGGTGGAACGACCGACGCTGGATCGGTGCAGAACACGAAGCCGAGCGCGGGGATGCTGACGGCGCCGGCGCCGAAGTGATCCCGGTCCCACAGGGCAACGTGCACCGCCCAGTCGTGCCGTCCGGCCTCACCGAACTCGCTGGTCCCGTCGAGTGGGTCGACGATCCACACCCGGTCAGCGTTGAAGCGGCGAGGATCCTCGAACCCTTCCTCCGACAGCACGGCGTCGTCAGGCCGTGCCTGGGCGAGCTCCTGGACGAGGAACCGGTGGCTGGCGAGGTCACCGGCGTCCATCACCTGCCACGGGGGAGCACCGGCGCTCGTCAGCTTCTCCCGGACGGTCACCAGCAGTTGGCCGGCCTGGATGGCCAACCGCGCCGACAACTGCGCGTCGGTCTCGCCGCTCACCGACGCCCGCTCGTCATCGTCGTGCGCTGCGTCGCGCCTCGCGCACCAACGTGCGAACGTCGGTCTCGTCGGCGCCCTGTTGCACGAGCTGGGCGACATGTGCTTCGAGTTGCTCGGCGGCCGCGTCGTCGAAGGCGTCGATCCGCTCGTGCACGGTCACGGTGTTGACGGCCATCAACACCAGCGCGGCCACCACGATGATGCCACCGATGGTCAACACGACACCGTTGTTGTTGCCGGCGACCGACGAGATGATCAGCCCAGCGACGCCGCACACGAACACGGCGATGCATGCCCGGGTGATCAGTCGAGTGGCCACGAGACAGTCTGACGCTTCTGGCAGCCGATGGCCTAGCGGACGAGTGGCTTGTACTTGATGCGGTGCGGTTGATCGGCGCTGGCGCCGAGCTCCTTGTGTCGCCACGCCTCGTACTCGCTGAAGTTGCCTTCGAACCAGCGCACTTGGCTATCACCCTCGAATGCCAGCACGTGCGTGGCGATGCGGTCGAGGAACCAGCGATCGTGGCTGATGACGACAGCGCAGCCGGGGAAGTTCTCGAGCGATGTCTCGAGGGCGCGAAGTGTGTCGACATCGAGGTCGTTGGTCGGCTCGTCGAGCAGCAACACGTTGCCACCGGACTTCAGGATCTTGGCGAGATGCACCCGGTTGCGCTCGCCGCCCGACAGATCGCCGACGCGTTTCTGCTGGTCGCTTCCCTTGAAGTTGAAGCTGGCGCAATAGGCCCGCCCGTGGATCTCGCGGTTTCCGACCTTCATGTGCTCGACCCCGCCGGTTATCTCCTCGAACACGGTCGCG
>JAYVOI010000358.1:0-7141 GCA_043758005.1 Ilumatobacteraceae bacterium | reverse complement strand
TGGCGCCATCGACGCAGTAGTACGGCTCGTCGTGATGCCACGGAGTGACTTCGTGCGTGTCACGTTCCTTCACCAGGGTGTGCTCGTGGAAGAAGCGTGGCGTCTCGCCGATGAGCGCTCGGGCGAGCTCCGGCAGTGGGCCGTACAGTGCAGCGTCGCGGTACCCGGTGATCCGCTCCCAGTTCACGTAGTCGCCGAAGAAGCGCCCGGTGCCGTCGGTCGGGGTGTAGTCGTTGGCCCACGGACCCGGTGCGGCGAGGTTCTCGTCGACCGCGTCAGCGAGTTGGCGAAGCTGTGTCTGATCGAGCACCCCGCGAGCCACAGCGACCCCGTCGCGTTGAAATGTGGCCGGAAGATCCATCGTTTCGGAGCTTACGCCCAGTGGAATATCCGTACCACATGCTGTGACATACTCGTCGAATCGGTTCTTGGGGAGGCTCGTGATGCGACGGTTGCTGGTTGCTGTGCTGTTGCTCGGTGGGGTGATCTTCGTGCCCACCACCGCTGGTGCCAGTGGTGACAAGAAGCTGACGTTCACGGTCGGGCAATTGCAGAACGTCGACTCACTGAACGTCACGGTCGGCGGGTTGGTGATCGACTACGAGATCTGGAACCTGATCTGGCCGTTCCTCACCGACATGGCCGCCAAGGACTTCTCGCCACAGCCCAGCATGGCCGAGAGCTGGACGAGCAGCGCCGACAAGCTGACGTGGACCTACAAGATGCGCAAGGGCATGAAGTGGAGCGACGGCGAGCCGATGACCGCCGAGGACGTGAAGTACACCATCGATCGTGCCAACGAGGAGCAGTGGAACAGCCACGTCAGCATCACCGCCAACCTCACTGCGACGGTCGTCGACGCTGACACGTTGGAGATCAAGACCTCGGTTCCTGACCCACGCCTGCCGGCGCTCGGCGCGTACATCATCCCGAAACACATCTACGAGAAGGTGTCGGCCGACGACATGCCCAACTACACCGCCGAGGACAAGATCGGCGGCGGGCCGTTCATGCTCAGCGAGAAGCAGACCGAGTTCACGCGCCTCGTCAGGAACCCCAACTGGTTCGGCAAGAAGCCGGCCATGGATGAAGTGATCTTCCGTTTCTACGCCGACGCCAACGCGCAGTTCCAGGCGCTGAAGGGTGGGGAGATCGATGCGCTCGACGGCGTGCCCGAGCAGTCGTATGCCACGCTGAAGGACAGCGGCACCATCACGGGGATCGCCGGAAACCAAGGTGGGTTCAGCGAGTTGTCGATGAACTCGGGCTGTTCCGCGGCGCCCGGCGACGGCAATCCGGCGCTCACCGACAAGAAGGTTCGCCAAGCCATCAACTACGCCATCGATCGCGATCTCCTGGTCGAAAAGACCCTGGTGGGCCACGGCATACCAGGAACCGCAATCGTTCCCTCGGCGGACCCCGCATGGGACCTGAAGGTGCCCGACGGCAAGTTGTTCAGCTACAACCCCGACAAGGCCAAGGCGCTGCTCGACGAAGCCGGGTGGAAGGACTCCAACGGCGACGGGGTGCGCGACAAGAATGGCACGGAGCTGAAGCTGCGCTTCTTCGACCGCAGTGAAGGCGACGGTGGCAAGAACACCGACTTCCTCACCGGCTGGCTGAAAGACGTGGGCATCGCCACCGACGTCACGACGATGGACGACGACGCGCTCACCGCGGCGATCGGCCAGAACGAGTTCGACATCTTCACCTGGGGTTGGGTGCCCTTCGTCGACCCCGACGCCGAGCTCAGCTACTTCACCAAGTCACAGGCGACAGCGGACCCGGAGGTGGTCGGCTACAACGACGCCAATTGGTGCAGCGACGAGTACGACAAGCTGTACGAACAGCAACACGTCGAGCTCGACGCCGCGAAGCGCCACGACATCGTGCAGAAGATGCTCGAGATCATGTACGACGAAGCCCCGTACGTGGTGCTCTACAAGTACGACAACCTGCAGGCGATTCGTTCCGATCGCTGGGAGAACTTCGTGCGCCAGCCCGACAAGACCGGTCCCGTGCTGTTCACCAACACGTCACCGGCGTATCTCGAGCTGGTACCGAAAGGTGGTGGAGGATCCAGTGGCGGGAATGCCGGATTGTTCGCGGGCATCGGTGTCGCTGCCGTCGCCATTGCTGGCGGAGGTCTGTGGTTCCGCAGTCGTCGTAAGGAGAGCGTGGACGAGCGCGAATAAGTCGTGAACCTCCGTTTGGTGGTCAGGAAGCTGACCGATGCCGTCGTCCTGCTGGCCATGGTGTTGGTCTTCAACTTCTTCTTGTTCCGCGTCGTCGACCGTGATCCGCTGGCCAGGTATCGAGGTCGCAGCAAGCTGAGCCAGGAGCAGCGGGCCGCGATAATCAAGCGGTTCGGCCTCGACGGCAGCAAGTGGGACCAGTTCGTGCAGTACATGAGCCACACGATTCGGGGCGACTTCGGTCGCAGCTTCGACTCGACCAAGCCGGTCAGCCGCGAGATCTTCGACAGCCTCCCCAACACCCTCCTGCTGGTCGGCATCTCCACCGTGCTGACGATCGCCATCGGGTTGTGGGTCGGCATTCGCGCCGGCTGGATGCGCGGCGGCCGCTTCGACAAGATCAGCACACCGGCGACGATGGCGTTGTACGGCACTCCGGAGTTCTTCCTCGGCATGCTCTTCCTCGCCTTTCTCGGTGCCAAGCTCGGCTGGTTCCCGACCGGTGGGGTCACCAACCCGGCCGGTCACTACACCGGGTTCAGCGCCCTCGTCGACCGGGCCCGTCATCTGGTGCTCCCGGTGGCGACCCTGACCCTCGGGTACCTCGGGTCGTATTCGCTCGTGATGCGGACGTCGATGCTCGACACGTTGCGCGAGGACTATCTGACTACGGCCCGAGCGAAAGGTTTGCGCGATCGCGACGTGATGCAGCGACACGCAGTTCCGAACGCGCTGCTTCCATCGGTGTCGCTGATCGCGATCGGCTTCGGGTTCATCATCGGCGGCGCCATCACCACCGAGACCGTGTTCTCGTATCCCGGTCTCGGGCTGGCGACCTATCGAGCAATCGGCAACACGGACCTGCCGATGATGCAAGCCCTGTTCATGTTCTCGAGCGTTGCCGTGATCCTCTTCAACATCTTCGCTGACGTCGTGCTGACGTTCCTCGACCCCCGGATTCGGGTGGGCGCGTGAGCTCTCCAACCTGGAAACGACGCAAGCAGTCGGCTCGACGCGTCTGGCGTCTCTTGCGCAGGGACCGCGCTGCCATGGTCGGGCTGATCCTGCTGGCGTTGTTCGTGACGATGGCATTGACCGCACCACTCTTCGCCGACCGCAGCGAACTGCAGGCCTCGGCCGGTCGCAACAACCCCGACCTCGCCGCTCCCAGTGGGAAGTTCTGGCTGGGCACCGACGAGATCGGCCGCGACGTGTTCGCGTTGCTGCTGTGGGGTGCCCGCGTCTCGTTGTACATCGGATTGCTGGCGACCGTCGTCGCCGTCGTCATCGGATCCGTGCTCGGTCTGATCGCCGGCTACGCGAAGGGTTGGATCAGTCGGGTGATGTTGGCCATCGACGACTTCTTCCTGGTGCTGCCGTTCATCCCGCTGGCGATCGTGCTGGCGCTGCTGCTCGGTCGCTCGCCGACGATCATGGCGCTGGTGATCGGCGGCACGTTCTGGGCCGGCGGTTCGCGTCTCATCCGAGCCCAGGTCCTGTCGCTGCGCGAGCGCGGGTACGTCGAGCGTGCGACGGCGTTGGGGGCCTCGAGCCGGCACATCATCACCCGTCACGTCTTGCCGGGCGTCGCCCCACTGATCATCGCCAACGCGTCGTTGATCGTGCCGGGGGCAATCCTCGCCGAGAGCACCCTGGCCTTCCTCGGCCTCGGTGACCGCTTCTCCCCGAGTTGGGGCAAGGTCCTCGAAGGTGCCCAATCGAGCGGAGCGCTGACACTCAATGCCTGGTGGTACTACCTGCCGCCCGGCCTCTGCATCATCGGCATCGTGTTGGCCTTCACGTTGGTCGGCAATGCATTGGAGCGGATCTTCGATCCGCGTCTGGTTGGGCGATGACTACGCCGCTGCTCGATGTTCACGATCTCACGGTGACGTACCGCAGTAGCCGCGGGCCGGTGCCGGCCGTTCGCGGTGTCTCGATACACCTCGATCGCGGTGAGACGCTGGGGCTGGCCGGCGAGAGCGGTAGTGGCAAGTCGACCATGACGATGGCACTGTTGCGTCTCGTGCCTGTCGGCACCAGCATCACAGGGTCCGTGATGTTGGCCGGCGAAGACGTGTTGGCCATGAACCCCGGCCGGTTGCGCGCCGTGCGCTGGACCGAGGCGGCCGTCGTGTTCCAGGGTGCGCAACACGTACTGAACCCGGTGCAGCGCGTCAGCCGGCAGATCAAGGAAGCCATTGACACGCATCGCAGCGCCAACAAGGTCGCCGACCTGTTGGAGCAGGTCGGTATCCCGCGATGGCGCAGCGACGCCTACCCTCATGAGTTGTCCGGTGGTCAAAAGCAACGCGTGATGATCGCCATGGCCCTGGCCTGTGACCCCGAGCTGCTGATCGCCGACGAGCCGACGACAGCCCTCGACGTGATGGTGCAGGCCCAAGTCCTCCAACTCCTGGCGGACCTGCAACGCGACCGCGGGTTGGCAATGATCTTCATCACCCACGATCTGTCGGTGCTCTCGACCGTCGCCGATCGTCTTGCAGTGATGTATGCGGGGCGCCTCATCGAGACCGGGCCGGCGAAAGAGATGCTGCGGGGCGCCAAGCATCCGTATTCAAAGGCGTTGGCGGCTGCGTTTCCGACCATCGGGGATCGATCGTCGCGTCTCGCGCCGTCGGGTCTTGCCGGCGACCCCCCCGATCCTGTGGATGTACCGGGTGGGTGCCCCTTCCACCCTCGCTGCCCGATCGCCGTCGACGAGTGCTCTGCGACGATGGTCGAGCTACACGAGGTCTCTCCGGGATGGGAGGCGGCGTGTCTCAAGCTGTGAGCACACCACTTCTCGAGGTTTCGGGCGCTCACGTCACATACCCTGCCCGGCGGCGGGGCGGCCTGCCGGCGAAGGCCGTCGATGGAGTCGACCTGACGGTGCAGCGTGGCGAGGTCGTCGCTCTGGTCGGCGAAAGCGGCTGCGGCAAGACGACGCTGGCTCGTGCAGTACTCGGCTTGCAGCCCTTGAGCGGTGGTTCCATCAGCTTCGACGGTTCGCTGCTGCCCACGTCGAGAGCCGGGCTACGCGCCTACCGCCGCAAGGCTCAGCTCGTGTTCCAGGATCCCACCGGCAGCATCAATCCGCGACAGTCGATCTATGAGATCGTTGCCGAAGGGCTGCGCATCCATCGCGAGCGGGTCGATGAGGAGGCTCGGGTTGCGACGGCGTTGTCGGAGAGCGGCCTGCGGCCTCCCGAGCAGTTCTTTCTTCGATTCCCGCACGAGTTGTCGGGTGGCCAACGTCAGCGCGTGGTGATCGCCGGGGCGATGGTGCTGGAACCGAGCTTGCTCGTGGCCGACGAACCGGTGTCATCGCTCGACGCTTCGGTGCGCGGGGAAATCCTGCAACTGCTGCTCGGCCTGTCCCGTGACCGAGGCATGACGATCCTGGTCGTCACCCACGACCTCGGATTGGCGTGGAACATCGCCGACCGCGTCGCGGTGATGTACCTCGGGCGCATCGTCGAGGTCGGCACGACCGAAGAGATACTCGCCGTGCCTCAGCACCCGTACACGAAGGCGTTGCTGTCGGTGGTCCCCGAGCACGACCGGGTGGAGCAGCAGATCCTCACCGGCGAGGCACCGGACCCTACGCACATCCCGACGGGCTGCCGGTTCCATCCACGGTGTCCTGTCTTCCAGAGTGGCGAAGCCGAGCGGCTGGGGATCCACCACGCGTGCACCACCGATGATCCCGCGCTGATCGACGGCGTGGCCTGCCACGCCGCCCGCCGCTGACTCCGCCGCCCGGTCGGGCGCGATTCCGGTACTGCCACTACTCACACCGCGCCCACAGACTGTGATCGGGCGCGATTCCGGTACTGCCGCTACTCACATCGCGCCCGATGAGGCTCAGGCGAGGAGGCGGGGGAAGCGTTGCGACCAGCGGCGCTCGGCCACGAGTTCGTTGGATTCGAATGCATCGAGCTCGATGTCGACTCGGTACTCGTCGAAGGTGCTCGAGAACAACAGGCGCGATTCCACAGCAACCGACGCCTCGGGCCAGTCGATCTCGAATCGCACGGTTCCTGCGGCCACAGCCAACGCCGGATCGGTGACCGGCACGACGACCCTGCCCTCGTACGAGTCGGTCACGCGGCCGTCGTGGCGTGCCTCGTAGGCGCCCCCGTACGTGGTTCGTGCTGTGGTCACCCGACTCAGCACGTCGTGGTTGATGCTCCAGGTCTGCGAGTTGATGTCGGGTGGGTCAGGAGCGGCGACGGCCGCGAACTTCGGCGTGCCAGCGCCACCCAACGGCAAGACGGGAAGTTGCATCTGCAACGACTCGATGGTCAGGGTCACGGGTCGTGGCGGTACCCACGTGTTGGGCCAATCGGTGCCGGCGACACTGAGGCGAATGGAGTGCCCTTCGGGGAACACCCACGACGTTGCCTCCATCTCCACCTCGATGTCGTACGGCTGGCCGGGTACGAGGGGTGCCGGGGGATCGACACGGTGAGTGAGGTTCAGCAGGCCGCGGGTGACCATGGCCGACGTGCCATCCGGCCACACGTCGTTGAGCTTCACCGACAGGTAGGCGATCGGTTGATCCGAGGTGACCGTTGCCGTCACGACGACGTGGCCGAGGACCTCGATCGGGTCGGCGACGGGCCAATCCGTCGTCATCGACCAGGCATCGTCGCTTCGCTGGTCGAGCGGTTGCCCCCATGGCAGCCCGCCGGCGCACGAGATCCATGCCGCCGTTCCCGTGTCGGGGCGGGCGACCAACGATCGCCGGCGGCCGTCGTACAACGTCGTCGGTGTCAGGCGCTCGGCCGGCCAGGTGTCTTCGTAGCGCCACTCGCCTTCGTAACAGGCCAGGTCCGGCTCGGGCTTGGTGGCGTGGCGGACGAACACCCGAATCGGTGGGTGTTCCTCGCGTGCGTCGCCGCGCAGCCACTTCCCGAAGAACGCGATCATCTCCGGCACCA
>JAYVOI010000357.1:0-7152 GCA_043758005.1 Ilumatobacteraceae bacterium | reverse complement strand
GGCCGGTGTTGATCGGCAGGCCACCACCCAGGGTGTTCTGGTTGGTGACGTTGAGGTACAACGCGACCACCGAGATGTAGCCCTGGAGGTACTGCTGCTGGTCGATGGTGAACAGCACGTCGCCGGCGGCGATGTCCTTCAGCAGGTCAGGCGACAAGTCGACGCCACCAACGGTGACGGTGCGACCCAGTTCCTTGACTGCTGCTGCGGTGTCGTGGGCGATGACCGGGCCGACGCCGAACACGGCATCGATGGTCTTGTCGGCATCGATAGCTGCCTTCATATCGGCCTGCTGCTTGCCGGAAGCATCACCCGACGTCGTGATCGGCGTCAGGAACTTGCCCTTGAAGGTGCTCTTTGCACCGTCGCAGCGTGCGTCAAGACCGGTGTTGGTCTGCTCTTGCTTGGCGCACAGGAGGACCTTTGCGCCGGCCGCATTGAACTTCTCGCCAGCACCTGCGCCGGCCGTGAACTCGTCCTGGCCGATGTGGGTGAACGCACCGAACTCCTTGTACAGGTTCGAACCCGAGTTGGTCGTGACCAGCGGGATGCCGGCGTCGACGGCCGACTTCACGGCGTCCTTGACGGCATCGGGATCGGCGAGCGACACGGCAAGACCGTCAACGCCGTCGGCGACTGCCTGGTTGATCATCGCGGCCTGGTCGGTACCGGTGTTGTTGGAACCCTGGTACTTGACCGTGATGCCCAGCGTCTTGCCGGCATCTTCTGCGCCCTTCTGGAACACTGACCAGAACACGCCACCATCACCGTGGGTGATGACAGCAATGGTGATGTCCTGACCGGCCGTCACATCGACGGTGTCGGCAGAAGCGGTATCGGCCGGCGCTGCCGTTGTTGCCGCTGAAGTGTCAGCAGGTGCAGCACTGGTCACGGCGCCACCGGTGGTGCCGGCTGGCGCCGCTGTGCTCGTTGGGTTCTTGTCGCTGCCGCAGGCAGTCGCCACCAAGGCGAGCGCTGCAAGCGATGCGAAGACGTAACGGGTCTTCTTCATGTGTTCTTCTTTCCCCCTCTAGGAGTGATGGTGTACACCGGTATGAAACCGGCTGTTTCCACTGCCCGGACTACCCAGCCAGCGATTTCAGGTACTCGATGCTCTGGCGAACACCGTGCACCGGACCCTGGCCGGGAGGCGGTTCGCCATCGGTCAGAGCCACATCTTGTTCCACTACGTACCAGCCGGTGTAACCGGACTGTTCGAGCGTCCGCACCGTAGCAGCGATCGGCGCATCGCCCGAACCCGCTGACGGGAACAGACCGTGCTGAATCGCGCCCATCCAATCGAATTCCCCACCTCGGAATCGAGCCGAGATCGAATGGTCGACATCTTTGATGTGGACCAGCCCGACGCGGTCACCGTGCTGCTCGGCAATCGCCACATCGTCGGCGTCTCCGATGAAGAGATGACCCGTGTCGAGGCAGAACAACGAGGAGGAGTTGTTCAAGAAACGATCGAACTCGTCGGCCGTTTCGATCAGCGTGTTGACGTGTGGATGCACCACCTGTGTCAGGCCGTACTCCGCACAGACCTTCTCGGTCTCGGCCAGACCCTCGAACAGCGCAGACCACTCGCCCGCATCGAGTGTGGGGCGATCCCACGACTCCATGCTGGCGATCACGGCAGCGACGAAGTACGTGCCACCGGCGCTCGACAGCGTCGCGGCGGCCGCATGGGCTGCCTCCAGCGAACCAGGATGGCTGGTGCCATGGTGCAAGACGAGGGGGACGAAGCCCCCGAGGATCGACAGGCCGTACTGATCGAGCAGCGATCGCAAGGTCGCAGTGTCGTCTGGCAACCAACCCAGCGCGCCGAGCTCTGTCGAGGTGATCCCGAGATCCGCCATCTCACCGAGCACCCGGTCGGGCGACATCTGCAAGCCCCAGCCGGGAACCTCGCAGATTCCCCACGAGATAGGTGCTGCGGCAATGCGGTCGATCATTCTGTCCCCTCGATCAGTTAGAGCGCTCCAACTGTAGACGTCTCAGCGGCGGTGTCAAGTGAACTAGGTTGGCCGCGGTGTCGAGCACACGACGAAACCACGCCCCGACGTTGGAAGACGTGGCCCAGATCGCCGGCGTTTCACGCGCCTTGGTGTCGTTGGTGATGCGCGACTCGCCGCGCGTCAGCATCGAATCACGAAAGCGAGTGACCGACGCGGCGACCAAGCTCGGGTACCGACCGAACCTGATGGCCCGCAACTTGGCATCGCGCAAGACGATGACGATCGGCGTGTTGCTCAATGATCTGCACAACCCGTGGTTCGCCGAAGTCACCGACGGCATCCATGCCTCGGCCGAGCGGCACGGTTACCAACTCATCTTGGCCAGCGGTCGACGCAGCCCGCGGCTCGAGTCGCGGGCACTCGACACCTTCCTCGCATCGCGCGTCGATGGCATCATCGTCGCCGGTTGCCGTCTGCCGTCTGCCCGGCTCGATGCTGTTGGAGCCGAGGTGTCGTTGGTGTCGGTGGGGCGGGCGTTCAACAAACTCGGCATCGGATCGGTGACCACCGACGATGCTGACGGCGCCCGCATGGCGGTCGAGCACCTGTACGACCTCGGGCACCGGCGCATCGCCCACATCGACGGCGGAAAGGGCGCCGGCGCAGCCCCACGCCGCACGGGCTACCTGCGTACGATGCGCAGACTCGGGCTCGCCGACGACACCCACGTCATCAGCGGTGATTTCACCGAGGAGGCCGGAGCCCACGGCGCGCAGCGCCTGTTGCGCGGAGCGGTCTTGCCGACGGCCATCTTCACCGCCAACGACCTGTCCGCCGTCGGCGCGATCGACGAGGTCGAGCGTGGCGGGTTGGTGGTGCCCGACGACGTCGCCGTGGTCGGGTTCGACAACACCTCGCTCGCGGCGTTGAACCACATCGGGCTGACCACGATCGATCAGCCTCGACGCGAGATGGGCGCCGCCGCGGCAACCATGCTGATCAACACGATCAACGATCGCGGTGAACTGACCGATGTCGTGATGTCGCCCAGTTTGGTGGTGCGGCGCACGACCGGCCGGGCACACACCTGATTCGAGGTCAGTGCAGTTCGGTCATCAACGCTGCCCCGACCGCCCCGGCGCGCTCGCCCAGCGAGGCGAACACCAGCAACGGATGCGGTCGCAGGTCAGGTGCGTACAGCAACTCCGTGAACCACTTCTGGATCGGACCGAGATAGAGGTCGCCGGAGGCCGCCAGCCCACCACCCAGCACCAACATCTGCGGATCGAGGAGATTGGTGAGGTTGTTGAGGCCGAGCGCCACCCAGTAGCCGAACAGGTCGATGACACCCAGCGCTTCGGCGTCGCCCTCGCGGGCTGCGGCCTGCACGTTCTCGCCGCGCACGTTGAACGGATCGCCCCCGGCCAACTGCAGCACCCGACGGAGTCGCTTGCCGATGGCCGCCTCGCGGGCCAACCGCGCCAACCCACTGCCCGATGCGTAGCGCTCCCAGCAGCCGCGCCGGCCACATGGGCACGGCAGGCCATCGGGATCGACCACCATGTGCCCGATCTCGCCGGTGAAGCCGTTGGCGCCGCGGATCAGGCGTCCGCCAGCGATCACTCCCCCGCCGATGCCTGTGCCCAAGGTGACCATCACCATGTCGGTGGCCCCCTTGGCCACGCCGACCTGCCACTCGGCGGCCGCCGCACACGTGGCGTCGTTGCCGACCGCGACCTGGAAGCCGAGTCGCTCCGACAACATGCGCCCGACCTCGAAGTCGGTGATGTCGATCAGGTTTGGTGAGGCCTTGATCACTCCCGAACGGGTGACCATGCCGGGCACCCCGATTCCGAGGGAATCGGTGACCCCGAGCGCGCCGGCCAGTTCGGCGAGCGTTTCGACGAATGCCTCGGTGCCAGGCGGCGTCGGTCGGCGTTGCTCTTCGATCACCTCACCGTTGTCGTCGAGCACGACCCCGAGGCATTTGGTGCCCCCGACGTCGATGCCGATTCGGCGACGGCTCACGATTCGGCGCGAACCTTGAGCTCGCGCACGGTGTTGAGGATGCGGACCTCGGCACGGCGCTTCACGAAGCCGGGCAACGGCACGACCAGGTCGATGATGAGGTCGTACCGCACCTCCGTACCGCCATCGGTCGTCGGCGAGAAGTGGTAGGCGCCGTCGATGGTGCGCATGATGTCGCCACGCAACATGCTCCAGGCCAGCACCGCAGGCGCGTCGCTGTAGTCGTAGCTCAACGTGTAGTGCGTGCTGCGCCCGAGTGCCGATGCCCGGAACTCGACCTCGGTGGGGCGACCCTGCTCGTCGCGCGCCCTGATGACGACATCCTTCACGTCTTTCGCCCACTCCGGGTAGCGCTCGAGATCGGTCGCGATCGCCCACACGCGATCTGGTGCGGCCGCAATCGTGGTGGTCTGGGACGCCGTTTCAGCCATAGCTCTGTTCTAGTCGATCTTGTGATCGCTCGGTGACACCGCTCGGTCGACTCGAGGACCGTAGGAGCCATGACGTGCAGCCCACATGCCATTCATGCCGACGCCGAACATGGGCACCAGCACCCCGAAGGCGAGTGCGTTGAGCTGGCCTTTGTCGAGCCCGACGACCCCGATCCACGCCCCGCCGACCGCCGCCAGGACCTGAACGGCGAGTGCCAGCGACATCGTGCGACCGACCAACTTCGGAGCCGTGTCGCCCGTGAGAAGGTAGAGGTTGGCGACTCCGACTTCCTCGACTCGCGAGCGATCCAACGCACGCGTGTACGCCCACAACGTCGTGACGACGCCGACAGCGAACAGGACCATCGAGACGCCGCCGATCAAGAACTGCGCGAAGCGGTGGGTGCGGAGTGGCACCGCGACGCCGAGCGCAGCAAGGAACACGGCGGTCCCGGCCAGATCGAGTCGAACGACCCGCGCGCCCGGTGCTGTGGTGTGGTCGCTCATCGACTGCGGGCCCTCATCTCCCGGTCATCATGGCAGGGCATCCAGTGCCACGCCCAGCCGCTCGGCGAGCCCTTCGTAGGAGAACTCGTCGACCGCTCGGAGCCTGCCGGCTGTGCCCATTCGAGCCCGCAGCTCTGGATCGTCGAGCAGCCTCTCGAAGGCGCGAGCCACCTCGCGGGCGTCGTCCGCGTGGCGGATCATCACGCCGGTCACGCCGTCGACCACCGCGTCTTCGGCACCGCCCGAGTCGCCCGCGACCTGTGGCACCTCGCATGCGGCCGCCTCCAGGAAGACGATGCCGAACCCCTCCTGTTCGAGACCGCCCCACCGGTTGCGGCACAGCATCGTGTACACATCGGCGCAACCGAACAGCGCAGGAAGGTCGTCGTTGCCGACGCGACCGAGGAAGCGCACGGGCGCCCCGAGTTCGCCGGCCAGCTTGCGCAACCGTTGCTCGTCGCGGCCACCGCCGGAGATCGCCAGGACGAGATCGGGGCGCGATGCCCGCAGGATCGCGGCAGCACGAATCGCGGTGTCGAAACCCTTTCGCGGAACGAGCCGGCTGATGCCGACGATCACTTCGGCATCGGCCGGCAGGCCGAAACGAGCTCTGGCCGATGCTCGCTCGGCATCGGTCAGCGGCCGGAATCGTGCTGTGTCGACTCCCGGCGGAACGATGGTGATCGGCAAGCTGCGGCCGGCAGCGCGCTCGGCCTCGCGTGCCGGGTAGCTCCCGGCGGCGATGATGTGTCGGGCCCCGCGCAACACATAGGCCAGCGACTGCTTGGTACCCGGCAACCGGCCCGGCACCGTGACCTCGGCTCCGTGCAGCACGACATCGTACGGAAGGCGCAGCGACGGCCCGACGAGGCCGAGGGGCAGTGCCGGATCGAGCACCACCAGATCGGCTCCGACTCGCGTTGCCATCTCGTTGATGTGCGACACCATCCACGGGTGCGGCAACAGCACGGGCTCACGGGTGCGCTCGATGTGGAACGGCTGCGCCGCGTCGAATGCGGCTGCGCCCTCGTAGGGGCTCGTCAACACTGCGAACGACTGCGGCGGCAAGCGGCGCCACCACTCCCACAGCAGCGACTGGATACCGCCGATCTTGGGTGGGAAGTCGTTGGTGACCAACAGGTGCTTCATGCCGGCGCAGCCAGTTCTTCCACGACCCGGCTGTCGGTGTCGGTGGCCGGCAGCAGCGATGCGAGACCGAGACGTCGTGCCGCCCACACCGCATGCACGCGCAGGACCGGATCGCCATCGGCGAGGTACTCGGCGACGCACCGGCGGACGTCTGGGTCCCGTGGCTGGCCGACGTTGCCGAGCGCCACGAGCGCGTTCCGCCGGACCCACTTCGGGTCGCGGTCCGCCACGTACCAGCGACCCCAACGGGCCAACAGTTCTGCATCGTCGGCGTCGAGGATCTCGACCAGCGACACCCACGGCTCGATCGGCAACGGCGGCGCATGATGTTTCGTCGCGAACCGCACCGTGGGCGGGCACACGGTCTGGCAATCGTCGCAGCCGTAGATGCGATCGCCGATCGCTGCCCGCCACTGCCGATCCATCACTCCCGGCTTCTGCAAGACCCAGGCCAGGCAGCGGCCGGCATCGACGACGCCGGGGGCGATGATCGCCCCCGTCGGGCAGGCATCGAGGCACCGTCGACACGACCCGCAGCCATCAGCGACCGGTGACGTCGAGGCAGGCAACGGCGCCGTCGTGATCACACACCCGAGGACGAACCAGCTCCCTGCACCGGGGAGCAAGATGTTGGCGTTCTTGCCGAACCAACCAATGCCCGCTTGGTACGCCACCTCGCGGTCGACGATCGAGTTGTCGTCGGCAAACGCCACTGCCCGGAATCCGTCGCGTCGCAACACTGCGGCGACGGCACGCAACCCGACGCGCAGCGGTGCGTAGTGATCGGTCCACGCATAGCGGGCCACCCTCCCCTGCGCTCCCGGGGGCGCCGGCGGCGCGTCGGTGTAGTACGACCGGGCACCGACCAGCACGGCGCGTGCTCCGGCGACGGCGCGTTGCGGATCCGTGCTGCGTTGCGGGTTCTTGTAGGTGAACTGCAGCCCGTCGTGCAGACCGGCGGCCTTGCGGCGAATCAGTTCTCCCCTCGCTCGTTCCAGCGTGCCGGCGTTGCACACGCCGACGTGCGAGATGTCGTGCTGGTGGGCGAGTTGGACCAGTTGATCGACGTACGCGGC
>JAYVOI010000356.1:0-7164 GCA_043758005.1 Ilumatobacteraceae bacterium | reverse complement strand
GCCCACCATGCGCAACAACTGCTCCCGACGGCGAAGCTCGGCGTGCAGGCAGCGCAGGGCACGGTCGGCGAGGCGATCGTCGAGATCGGTCACGACCCCGACGACATGAGGCAACTGCGCGCAGGCGTCGAACGTCGAGCCGCCCTTGTAGTCGATCAACACGAACGTCAGGTGATCCGGGCTCGACGCCACGGCGAGACCAGCAACCAGGGTGCGCAACAGCTCGCTCTTGCCGGCGCCCGTCGTGCCGGCCAGCAACGCATGCGGTCCGTCGCGATCGAGATCGATGTCGACGATGCCATCGCTCGCCACGCCGATCACCGTTCGCGGCACCGGGTCGGCACCTCCAGCCATCCACGACGCGGCGATGGCCGCCGGCCCGCACGACGGCAGCAACGACAGCAGCGTCACGTCCCGTGGGATTCCGCCGGCGCCACCCAGCGGATCCTCCGGGTCGATCAGGTCACTGAGGCAGTGCACCAGGCGCGCCGCGCTGCGTTCGCTGATCCCCGTGCAGCGCGCCTCGACGGGCAGGCAGGCGAGCGCCGCGTCGGCATGCCAACGCGCACCGACCGGTCCGTGCAGGTCCAGCAACGATGTACAGACATGCGGCACCCCCTCGTCGCTGCCGACCACCACGATCAGTGCCACCGAGCGCTCGCCGACCACCACCCGCCGCAACGGGCTGGTGCGGGCCGACAGCAAGTCGGCCGAGTCGGTCACCACGACGACATGCGGGTGCGGGGCCACGTCGTACTCGGCGACGACCTCCAACAGATCCGACTCCCCGATCACGGCCACCGACCCGGAGGCCGTGGTGGCATGTGGCAGTCGCTCCAGCCAGCGCCAGCGCGCCGGCTCGCGGGTGACGACCACGATGCGCACATCGGCCGGGCCACAGTTCGCCGTGAGCTGCACGATCAGCGAGCGGACCGTCGCCCGAGCACGGTCGGCAGTGCCACGGACTGCCATTCGGCAGGTCGGCCCGATGTCCGCGACGAGTGCGAGGTCGGCGAGGAGCGCGACCCCACCGAGGTCGCCGGGCGACCGCCGCCGATCTGTCGCCGCATCCACCACCGGCGCCCAGGGCACGTTCCCGAGCCCGATCGCCACGGCGAAGCCGTCGTCGTGGGTCGCCCGCCGGCCCCACAACTCGACGGTCCGACGCTCGATCGACCGCCTCGCCGACACGACAGTCGAGTCGTTCACCACGTGATGGTCGACGAACCCGGATCGCTGCGCGGCGACGGCGAGCTCGTACCGGGCAACCGCCTGCACCCGCGATCGTCGCTCGCAGCGCCGGCGGCGGAACATGGTGAACCGGTGCCCACCCCACGTGCCGAAGGCCACGACCGCGCCCAGGGCCCCGAAGATCAGGAACATCGGCTGGTGCAAGAGCGCGGCCACGAGTCCCGCGCCGGCCAGTGCCAGCAGCGCCGGAAGCACCCCACCGCTGGAATCTCCCCGATCGCTCAACGCTTCCGGCGGGTGTACGGGATCCGGTGTCCACCGGGCCGCAGCACGCGGGCCACGGACCACGACACCGCCAGCCGGTGTCACCGTGATGTGTGCAGGATCCATGTCGCTACCAGGTGCTGTGAGATCACCCCGGGTCACCGAGAGCACGCTGTTGCCGATCTCCAGCCGGGCCGTGGTGACGATTCGGGCCGATTCGCTGATCGCCTCACCGTCGATGCGGACAGGCACTCGACCCGACAGCTGCCGCAGCACCACACCGTCGCCCGACGCCTCGATCAACAGGTGATGGGGTTCGAGCGCAGCATCATCGCATTGCATTGCGGCACCGCCAGCGCGTCCGACCACGTGCGTGCCGTGCCCCACTACGGCCGTGCCGCCCGCGTCGGGCCCGGCCTCCCACGTCAGCGTCCAGTCACGTGTCATCGTCCACACAAGGCATGCCGGAGCGCCCAGAGCGGAAGAACTTCTGCAGACTCACCCGGCTGTGAGACCTTCGGTGAGGGTTGCGGTGAGACCCGCAGTGATGGGCCGGGCGCATGGTGCGGCCATGACATCCCTCCCCAATCATCGGTATCTCCTCACCAGGCTGCAGCGCGAGTGGAACGTGCTCAGCAATCGACGTTCTGCGGTGGTGCGCGCCAGCGCGTGGCGGCTGACGCCACGAGCAATCAGCTCGCTGGACGAGCTGCTGGTGCTCACCGGCCTCGGCCCGGGGCCTGTCGACCCGTCGAGTGACGAGACGATGCGGCGGCTGGTCACCCTGGCCCGTCATGATGATCTGGCGGCGAGGGTCGTGCTGCAGCGAATGCTTCCGGGGCTCAGCCGGTGCGCCAAGCGGAACTCGTCGGGCTTCGACTCGCAACTCGATGCGCTCGACGAACTGCTGTCGGAGGCGTGGACCGTGATCCGGTCGTTCTCGATCGAGCGTCGCGATCGCTACGTGATCAAGAACCTGCTGCGCGATTGCGAGTACCGGGCGTTCCTCAAGGCCCGGCGACGCCTGCTGATCCAAGACGTCACCGATCCGGCCGATCTCGATCGGGCCGTCGAGCCCGACGAGTCGGGCGAGCCGCTGATCACCATCGTCGAACTGCTCGGCTGTGCCCGGGTGGCGGGAATGAGCCCGGCCGACGTGGCGATCGTGGTCGCCTTGCTGAACACTGCGACCGTGAAGCAGGCCGCCGCGTCGCTGCGGGTCACCGATCGGACCGTGCGCAACCGCCGCCAGGCAGTCGTGCATCAGTTGCGGGCGTTGGCCGATGTGGCCTGAGCCGCGGCCCCCGCCGTCACCCGCTCTCGTCGACCAACCCCTCGAGGTGCTCGACCAAGGGTGGGATCGACCGCTCGATCACGTCGAACATCTCCGCGTAGGCGCTCGGCGGCCTGCCCCACGGGTCGGCCAGGTCCTCGTCACCGGGCATCGCGAACGGGTCCCATCGCCGCAGGAGCTGGATCTGCACCGGTTCGACCGACGAGTAGAAGCCGCGGCGCCATTCCTCCCCGCCGCGGAGGCGCTCGAGGTCCGACACGTTGTCACGGTCCATGGCGATGATCAGGTCGCTGCGGCCGAAGTCGTCGGGATGGATCTGGCGGCCGATGTGACCGACGTGGTAGCCGCGCAGCCCGCCTTCGTGTGATGCGAGCGGGTGAGGCAGGTCGCCGACGTGGTCACGGCCGGTCGCTGCCGAGTCGAACGTGATGTGTTCGGTGCCGCGTTGGCGGGCGACATGCGTGGCGACCGCGTGCGCCGATGGGGAGCGGCAGTGGTTCCCCAGGCAGACGAACAGGACTCGGAGCGGTTGTGGCATGAGACGACGATTCAACCCGTCGGGGTGAAGCGCCGATCGAGACCGCGAACCTGGCCTTCGATGCGGCGCAGCCGAGCAAGCAGCTGCTGCTTGTCGTCGGAATAGCCGGGGCGTTCATCCACGCCCTCCATGGTACCCCCTAGGGGTATGAATCCACCGGCGGTCAGGGCCGGTCGGTGAACGTCGCCCTGCGCTTCTCCAAGAAGGCGGCGATGCCTTCCTGGGCGTCGTGGGTGGTGGCCGATCTCGACATCAACTCGACGGCGTAGGCGTATGCATCGGTCTGGCCGAGTTCGGTCTGGGCGTAGTAGCCGCGCTTGCCGGCCGCCTTCGAGGCGACGCTGCCACGCGTTGCTCGGGTCAGCAGGTCGTGGACCGCCGAGTCGAGTTGGTCGTCGGGCACGGCGTCGTTGATGAGGCCCCACGACACGGCTGTGGCGGCATCGATTGCATCACCGGTCAACGCCATCTCCATGGCCCGCTTGCGACCGACGTTGCGGGCGACGGCGACCAGCGGGGTGTGACAGAACAGCCCGCCCTTGCCCCCGGGGATCGCGAACGCCGCGCTCTCGGCGGCCACCGCCAGATCACACGACGCCACCAGTTGGCAACCAGCCGCCGTGGCGAGTGCATGCACCTTGGCAACGACCGGCTGTGGGATCGACTGGATCGTGTTCATCATCTCCGTGCAGACATCGAAGAGGTGGGTGATCTGATCGAGGTCGGCGCCGGCCATGTCGGCGAAGTTGTGGCCCGCCGAGAACACCGGCCCATTGGCGGCCAGGATCGCTCCGATCGAGCCACTCGACCCAACGACGCGGAACGCCTCGGTGAGTTCGAGCATCACGTCGAGAGCGAGGGCATTGCGCTTCTCCGGCCGGTTGAGGGTGACGGTGGCGAACGGTCCGTCGCAGTCGACGATCACATGCTGGTAGCTCACGAGGCCCAGTGTGCCACGAATGTCACGTCGCGATCGCTGCGGTGAGGGCGATGGTGTAGCCGTCGGCGACGCTGCCCGTGATCGTCGGGGTCTCCAACTCGGCGCCGTCGCTGAACACGTTGTCGGTTGCCAGGCTGACCTGCGACAGGTTTTGCGTGCTCTGCGGATACAGGTCGCTGGCATACGCCGCCGCGCTTGCTTCCTTGGTCAGCGCCAGTTGTGACGTGGCCAGCTTGTTCGACGCTGTTGCCGCGTCGGCCAGCGATGGATAGACCTCGTCGTGGATGTGCGGCCAGCGGCCGGCGTAGCAGGCCGGGAAGATGGTGGTGGTGCGACGCGCTGCCGCTTGGTGGCTCGATCGAGCAACTCGAGCAGTTGGCGGAGCATCTCCTGGACCGGTTGGCCGTCGCCCGCTCACGGGCTGCCCGGGCGTGGTCCGGTCATCAAGGATGCCGCCGGGCGGATCCTGTCGGTGTTGCCAGCAGGGGAGCGGTGGTCAACCTTCGAGCTGCTCGACATCGGACGCCGCGCCATCGACCGCGCCCGTTACATGCTCGATTCCGACAGAGCGGTCTGTGGAGAGCAGGACGTCCTGGCCGCGCTTCGCACCGCGCCGTCGCTGTCCGACGAGCAGGTCCGCGCTGTCGCGCAACTCACCACGTCAGGCAACGCGCTCGACACGCCCGGATCCGGGTCAGCAGCTCCAAGCGGTCGGGATGGTCACTTGAGCAACTATCCTGCGGCGACACCTTGGGTCAGGCGTATGAGGCGCGCTGTGAGCGCACGTCGAGTTCGGCGACGCGCCCGCCGACGATGTCGACCGCGCTGACGTCGTGCCCCCCGAGGGCCGGTACAAGATACCGGCCCTCGAGTAGTTCGGGGTACACCGCGACGACCACGCTGTCGCCGCCGATCCCCCGGCGCCACACACCGGTATGCACGTCCTTGGAGGGGTCGCGGTCCCACTCGAGCGGGACCTCGGTGCCCTCCAACTCATCATCGACGTACATGATCAATGCCCCGACATCGCCGCCGATATCGAACACGACCGGCCCGCCGTGCGGTGCCTGATGCTCGTGGCCATGCTCGTGCGCGTGATGCACGCCGTGGGGATGGTCGTGACCGCTCACGGAGCACCGACCGACAGCGGTTGCACGTCGTAGCCGCTCTTCGGGTTGTCGAGGAACGGGAACGTCTCCAGATAGCTCACGGTCGTGGGCGGTGTCGTCCCTGAGGCATCGCTGCCCGACGAGCCGTCACGTAGAACGCCCGCAGCGCCGTCGGGGGTGAACGCCGGATTCACCAACGGCACCGTCGCACCTGCCACCGCACGCAGTTCGATGGCAATGATGTCGTCCTGCACGCGGCGACCGTTCGGGAAGCCGGCCAGGTCGCCACCGAGGATGCCGAACAGGCTGCGCTGCCCCGCTGGTGTCGGTGGAATGGCGACGTTGAGCCGTAGCTCGTCAGATTGCATCGGACCGGTGAAGTTCTGGAAGCCGGGAATGATGCCGGCTGGGATGCCCGTCATCAGGATCGCCAGCAGGTCGGCTCGTTCGAAGCCGGACTGGTTGAGCGCGTCGAGGTTGGGAAACACCCCCGGGTACAGCACCGGCAACAACCCGGCCAGTTCGGGATGGGCGACGTAGTGCGCGAACTCGGCGTCGTCGGCCGGGCTCAACCGGTTCCAACGGTCCTTGTCGCCCAAGGGGATGATCACTTCGTTGATCAGCGGGTTGCCGAGGCGCGACACCTGCACGAAGGGTCCCGACTCGTGCGATTCGCGATCGCCGTCGCGCACCTTGCCCTTGCGCCTCGACGCCGACGTCCACACCCCGATCACCGCTTCGGGAGCCATCGGATCGGTCGGCGTCGAGCCATCGCTCGTCAGATCGCTGATCGGCACCTCGATGGCGATCGAATGGACGTTGGCGGCGCGCAGCGAGTCGACCCCTTCGGCCGTGCCGGGAAGGTTGATCAGATGTGCCGATTGGAACGGTCGAAGCGCGCCGAGATCGAAGATCGATCCGAGATCGACGTAGAACCCGTCCAGCCGCTGGCCGGCGAACACCTGGATGCGACCACCGTCGATGCTGTGCGTGGCCTGGGCCGCCAACGCCGGGTAGTTGGCAGTCGAGCGCGGCCCGACATTGCAAGGCGGGCACGGCAGCCCCTCGGCAAGCTTGCGGCGTCGCGCCCGGCGCCCGAAACCCTTTACCTTGGTGACCGAGTAGAACTGCTTGCGGTTCCAGTTCGGGCTGGCGATGTCGTCGATCGGACCGGTGTTGTACAAGAACGTCTCGCCGTTGCCGACGACCGTCTCGAACTTGAACTCGTAGGTAACATCGGGCAGACCGTCACCGTTGTGGTCGACCAGGATCTTGTACAGCACGTCGGCGCCGAACTCGTAGAAGTTTGGGCCACCAGCTGGGTCTTCGAACGGAATGTAGTTGGCGATCAGCGTGACGTGATCAGGCCGATCAGGGCTGACGAACGCGTAGACGTCGGTGCTGTCTGCAACCGGGTCCTTGGCCATCTCCGGAGCTTCACGATGCGATGACATGACACCTACCTCCGTCCCTGTCGAATGATCTGCTGAACCCTGCTCACGAGCACCTTGTCGCGGACGACGAGCTCGTCACCATCGACGAGCACGGCGACTTCGCCGCGTGCCGCGTCGCGCACAAAAACCACCACCGGCTCGGCGGCCGTGGGCTGATGGACCGTCGCTGTGTGGTGATCGACACCCGACGACACCACCTCGGCGGCCCCCAGACCAGCGGCGTCGGCGACACCACTGTGCAGTGCCACGGCTCCCGCCGCAGCGGTACCCCCAGCTTGGATGAAACCTCTTCTCGACAACGATCCCATCGGACCCCCCTTTGTCGCTCTCAGGCGTCGGCCGACGCCTATGACACATTCGTCGCCGCGGACCAT
>JAYVOI010000355.1:0-7192 GCA_043758005.1 Ilumatobacteraceae bacterium | reverse complement strand
TTGGCGCTGGTGATTTTGGCGCTGGTGATTTTGGCGCCGGTGATCTCGGCGCTGGCGATCTAGCCGCCGGTACGCTGGCGAACGGGCACGGAGGAGGCAGTCATGGTTCCGAAAGATGCCATTTTCAAGGTCGTCACGCGATTTCACCGCGCCGTGTTCGATGTCACGAAGGGCAAGATCACGGGCAAGGCCAGCGGCATGCCGGTGGTGAAGCTCACCACGGTCGGGCGCAAGTCGGGTCAGCAGCGCACGACGATGTTGACCAGCCCGCTCGTCGAGGGCGACAACGTCACGCTCGTGGCCTCGTACGGAGGCGATGACCGCGACCCGGCATGGTTCTCCAATCTCGTGGCCAACCCGGAGGTCGAGATCGTCATGAGCGGTTCGCGCCGGCCGATGCACGCCCGGGTGACCGACGGCGACGAGCGCACCCGCCTCTGGGAGGCGTTGACCGCCAAGCACGCCAACTACGCCGGGTACCAGCGCAAGACACAGCGCCAGATACCCGTCGTCGTGCTCGAACCGCGCCCCTAGCCAGTGGCATCGGGCGGCGGGCACTTGTTGCCGTCGCCAAGATCCTGCACGGTCGCGGCCTCGCCGACCTTCCAATCCGTGCCGTCGAAGTACACCGCCTGCTTCTCGCGCACGCTGATGATCTTGTCGTTCAACACGGCGGGACTGCCCGTCGCGTCGACCGGGCCGAGCAGAATGGATGCGTCGTACCAACACGAGAAGGTAATGGCGCTCGTCGGGTCCTCGAGGGCGACCGATTGGGTGACGATGTAGGAGCCACGCAGGTCGGTGGCAAAGTACTCGCCGCGCGCCGCAAGACCCTGGAAGTAGACCGTGCCCTGCCCGACCGCCGTGCCGCGGGAGCTGTGGAAGTCTGCAGCGTGGCACGTGGCCGGTGCTTGGCCGCACGCCATGTAGGCGGTGAAGAAGTCCTGGATGCCCTGCTTGATCGCCTGCTCGACCGCCGGGTCGAGCAGGGCAGGGATCGTCGTTGCGACGGTCGTCTGCCCGACAACGGTGGGCGGCGGCGCGACCGGGCCCGCTGCGGGTGCTGCGGTCGTCGAGGTCGACTGGCTGGGGTTCGTCCCTGACGGAATCGAGCCGAACGAGTCCGACGTCGCGCCCGCACAGCCGGTGGACGCCGAGACGACCAGCGCGGCGAGGATCCACCGTCCGGCAGATCGCGGCGCGTGTCGGGTCACCGCCCTATTCAAGCAGGCCCGCAAGCGAGTCGTCCGGCGTGGTCTCGGCACGTCGAACCCGCTCGTGCACCGCCCTGGCCCCAGCCGCGTCGAGCCGGTTCGGCTGCTTGCACAGCCAGTCGCGAATGTCGTGTTGGGTGCGTACGTGCACCTCGGCGGGTCGGCTCAGTGTCTGCATGGTGGCCGCACCGATCAGCACCAGGACCGATTGCACCGTCACGTCGAACCCGCACATCTCGGTCAGCACGCGAGTGGAACGCCGTGCCTCGAAGCGTGTTTCGCGCAGGCGCTCGCTGTCTCGGCCATTGATGGTTACGGTGTGCTCGCTGACCCACACCTTCGCCCCCGGTTGGTGTTCGAGGTAGATCGCGTAGACGCCGCCTGGCCCGATCGCGACATGATCGATCGAGCGGTCGTTGTCGCCGAACTCTCCGACGCCGACGGCGTGCGCGACGTACCATCCGACCGGCAGGTCGTCGAGCTCGGCGCTGATCCGCTGCTCCTCCTTCGCCGCTGCATGTTCTGCTCGTTCACTCCGGCTGCTGAGCCGTTTGGCGGTACTGAGCAGGGTTTTCACATGGCGCGATGCGGCTGGGCCGAGCTCGGGGTGCGATGACGTTCGTTCGTCGATCACCGTCGTCGGATCGGCCAGCACCAGGTCGGCCAACGACGGCGCCGGCCATGGAGAAGGTGTCGGCGCCGGTGTCACATCGACAGTATCGGCGTGTGGAGGGCTGAGCCTGAGCACTCATCCGCGCCGGCCTACGATGGTTCACATGTGTCGAAACATCACCACCTTGCGTGGGCTGGAGCCGTTGGCGACGGCGCAGGAGATCGAGGCCGCGGCCCGCCAATACGTTCGCAAGATCAGCGGCGTGCAGAAGACCTCGCCGGCGACCGAGGCTGCGTTCGAGCGCGCCGTGCTGACGATCACGCAGGCCTCGACCCAACTGTTGCGTGAGCTGCCGCCGCGCAAGCAACCGCCGCCGACCCTGCCACCGCTGCGCCGCATCGCCCTGGCCAAGGCGGCAACGATCAGCAGCGTTTGACATCTGCGGCACCGTATGGGGGCGTGCGCCGCCAAGCGCATCGATCGGCGGTGCTACAGCAGCGGCACGCGGTCGAACCAGGGGTCGACTTGCTCGAGTTGCGCGGCGAGTTGCAACAGCAGTGCCTCGTCGCCCACACGCGCCATGAAGTGGGTCCCGATCGGCAGGCCGTCGGCGTTCCAATGCAACGGGATCGACATCGCCGGCTGGCCGGTGCCGTTGGCGAGGGCCGTGAACGGCGAGTAGGCGAGCACCCCGTTCGGACCCATGCGATAGTCGAGGAAGTCGTCGTTGTCGGGCTGGAACCGGCCGATCTTCGCCGGCGGCTCGGCGAGCGTCGAGGTCAACAGCATGTCGAAGCCACGTTCGTCGGCCAGGAAGCGAGCCATCTGGCGGCCGATGTCATGCACCGTGTTGACCGCATCGAGGTAGTCGCCACCGGAGATCGTCCGGCCGAGGGCCACGGCCCCGCGAGTGACGCCGTCGAGCTCGTCCGCCCCGACGGCGCGGCCCAGTTCGACCGCCCGCGAGCGCACCGTCAGTTCGGTGCCGCAGGCGACGATGTTGGTCCAGGCACGCATGAAGCGATGGATGTCGGCCGCCGGGTCAGCCTCGACCATCTCGTGGCCGAGCTGCGCGCACAGCGCTGCGGTGTGGTCGATCGCCGCGAGGCAGTCGGCGTGTACCGGGTCACCGGTGAACGACAAGTGGGAGTAGGCGATCCGCAGCGGCCTCGGAGCAGCACGGATCGCGTCGAGCAACGCTCCGTCGAGTGGCGGGGCACAGTACGGCGCGCCGATGTCGGTTCCGTGCGTCGCGTCGATCAACGCCGCGGTGTCTCGCACCGTGCGGGTCAGGAACCCGTCGATGGCCATGCCTGCCCAACCCTCGCCCGAGGACGGACCGTCAGGCAGGCGGGCCCGAGTCGGTTTGAGGCCGAACAGCCCGCACGACGAGGCCGGGATGCGAACCGATCCGCCGCCGTCGCTGCCGTGTGCGATGGGCACGACACCGGCTGCCACCGCGGCCGCTGAGCCGGCCGACGAGCCGCCGGCGACGTGGTCGAGGTTCCACGGATTGCGGGTCGGCCGGCCGTAGACGGACCCTTCCGCAGTCGGCCCGATGCCGAACTCCGGGCTGGTCGTGCGAGCGAACGTGACCAACCCGGAACGCTCGATGCGAGTGAACAGTTCGCTGTCGACCGTGTACCGGTAGTCACGGTAGGTCCGCGAGCCCATGCAGGTGGGGAAATCGACTGCGTCGCATCCGAGGTCCTTGATCAGGAACGGAACGCCCGTGAACGGGCCGTTCGGCAGGCCGGCGGCGATCGCCCGGCGGGCCCGTTCGGCCTTGATGGAGACCACGGCGGCAATCTGGTGGTCCGTGGCCCCCGCTCGGTCCAGCGCCAGGTCGAGCAGCTCCTCGGCGCTGACCTGCTTCGACCGCACCAGGCCGGCGAGACCGAGGGCGTCGAAGCTGCGGTACTCGTCAGGGCGCATCGCGGCCACCGTAACCCGGTCACGGTCCGCGCAAACGCAAGCACTGCGCCGATATCATTGAACACCGTGCCTATGGCCGATCGGCCCTGCGTACCCCCCATGCAATGACGCAACCTGACTGCAAGACCCAGAGAGAGAAGTAGAGAGATGGCTCAGCGCGAATTTCCACTCGAGCGCACCCGCAACATCGGCATCATGGCCCACATCGACGCGGGCAAGACCACCACGACCGAGCGCATCCTCTACTACACGGGCAAGAGCTACAAGATCGGCGAGGTCCACGACGGCGCAGCCACGATGGACCACATGGCGCAAGAGCAGGAGCGTGGCATCACGATCACCTCTGCCGCCACGACCTGCATCTGGAACAACCATCGCATCAACATCATCGACACCCCCGGCCACGTCGACTTCACGATCGAGGTCGAGCGGTCGCTGCGCGTGCTCGACGGCGCGGTCACGGTGTTCGACTCCGTCGCCGGCGTCGAGCCGCAGACCGAGACCGTGTGGCGCCAGGCCAACAAGTACAAGGTGCCGCGCATGTGCTTCGTCAACAAGATGGACCGCATCGGCGCCGACTTCTACCGCACCGTGGCGATGGTCAAGGATCGCCTGCAGGCCACGCCTGCGGTCATCCACCTCCCTGTTGGCGCCGGCGGCCCGGAGTCCAACAAGCCCTTCGTCGGCTTGGTCGATCTCGTCAAGATGAAGGCGCTGATCTGGCACGACGAGGAACTGGGCGCCAAGTGGGATGAAATCGACATCCCGGCCGACATGGTCGATCAGGCCGCCGAGGCTCGCGAGTTGCTGCTCGAGACCATTGCGACCAGCGACGACCATCTCCTCGAGAAGTACCTGGCGGGCGAATCGGTCACCGAGGACGAGATCAGGGTTGCCCTTCGTAAGGGCACCCTGGCCTTCGACTTCGTTCCGATCCTGTGCGGGTCGGCGTTCAAGAACAAGGGCGTGCAGCCGATGCTCGACGCCGTCATCGACTTCCTCCCGAGCCCGCTCGACATCCCACCGACGTCGGGCACCAAGCCCAACCACGAGGAAGAGATCCTCTACCGCAAGCCGTCGATCGACGAGCCGTTCGCCGCGTTGGCCTTCAAGATCGTGGCCGACCCGTTCGGCAAGCTGACCTACTTCCGGGTCTACTCGGGCCAGATCAACAAGGGTGACGAGGTCTACAACTCCACCAAGGAACGCCGCGAGCGCCTCGGCCGCATCCTCTTGATGCACGCCAACCAGCGCGAAGACCTCGACGTGGCCATGGCCGGCGACATCGTTGCCGGCCTTGGCTTCAAGGACACCACCACGGGCGACACCCTGTGTGATCGCGCCAACGCAATCATTCTCGAGCGGATGGTCTTCCCCGAGCCGGTCATCCACGTGGCCATCGAGCCGAAGACCAAAGACGACCAGGACAAGCTGGGCAAGGCCCTCAAGTCGCTCAGCGACGAGGACCCGACGTTCCGCGTCCGCACCGACGAAGAGACCGGCCAGACCGTGATCTCCGGCATGGGCGAGTTGCACCTCGAGATCCTCGTCGACCGCATGCAGCGTGAGTTCGGCGTGGTAGCCACCGTCGGCAAGCCGCAGGTGGCCTACCGCGAGACCATCACCAAGATGGTCGAGTCGGTCGAGTATCGACACATCAAGCAGTCGGGTGGTTCCGGCCAGTTCGCGGTCGTCAAGATCACGCTGGAGCCGAACCCGGGCAAGGGCTACGAGTTCGTCGACAAGATCAGCGGCGGCAAGATCCCGCGTGAGTACATCAACCCGACCAACCAGGGAATGCAGCAGGCACTCGATTCGGGTGTGCTGGCCGGCTACCCGACAGTCGATGTCAAGGCAACATTGGTCGATGGTCAGTACCACGACGTCGACTCGTCGGAAATGGCGTTCAAGATCGCCGGCCAGATGGCGTTCAAGAAGGCCGCCGAGATGGCCAAGCCGGTGCTGCTCGAGCCCATCATGGGCATCGAAGTGGTCACCCCCGAGGACTACATGGGCGACGTGATGGGCGACCTCTCGAGCCGGCGTGGCCGGATCGAAGGCATGGAAGCCCGCGGCAACACCCAGGTCATCAAGGCCCAGGTGCCGTTGTCGGAGATGTTCGGGTACTCGACCGACCTGCGGTCGCGTACGCAAGGCCGCGCGACCTACACCATGCAGTTCGCGCAGTACATGGAAGTGCCGCCGAACATCGCCAGCGACATCGTGAAGCGCGTTCGCGGCGAATAGGAAGAGGACCCGATGATCAAGCAAATCGTACTCGTGTCCGTGCTCGGCCTTGGCTTCACGGCGTGTGGCACCAGCGACAGTGTCGCCGCAACTGCCGCGAAGGGCGATGCGTTCTGCAAGCTCGCCCAAACGCCCAAACGGCCAAAGACGACAATGACACACTGAACTCGCTGGACGGAACCGATGTCGCGAAGATCAAGCGCGAGCTTGGCGGGGCGATCGATTCGTTGACCGCGGCGGTCGCCAAGGCTCCGAAAGACATCGTCGACACCGCCAAGACGCTGCGGTCGAAAGAAGTGGAGCTCGAGTCGTTGCTGAAGAAGAACGACTACGACGTCGTCAAGATGTCGGCCTCCGACGAGGGCAAGAAGCTGCTCGCTGACGAATCGGCCAAGACGGCCGGCGACGACTTCGACAAGTACCTCAGCGACAAGTGCGGCATCGCCCCATCTGACACGACGCCGAGCGACACGACGCCGAGCGACACCACGCCTCTCGACACCACGGTCACGGGCGACACCTCGGTCGGTGTCAGCATCGACCTCGGCGAGGGCGAAGCGGCGATCAACAAGTTCCTCGACTTCTACGAGGCGGGCGCCAGTTCGACCCTGACCGCCGACGAGCGTTCGTGCATCGTCTCCAACCTCGTCGACAAGGTGACGGGCGCAGACCTGAACCAGGTGATCGCCACCGGGCAGGCCAGTGAAGAGCTGCAGCAGGCTCTCGGGCTGGCGTTCATCAACTGCAACGTCACCGTCCAATCCTGAACGACTCTCGAAGAGGTGCGGCACACCGCCGCGAATCAGTGACAAGCTGATCCTCGTCGAGAGGAGGACGCGATGCCGTCCAAGCAACCGATGGGTGATGTCATCGTGCTGTTGCCCGGCATCCTCGGAAGCGTGCTGGAGCGTCATGGGCACGAGGTCTGGGCGATGTCGCCCGGTGCGGCGTGGCGCGCGATCGTCTCCCTCGGCCACAGCGTCAACGATCTGCAGCTGCACGACGACGACCCCTCGGTCGACGATCTCGGCGACGGAGTCACTGCGCCACGACTGCAGCCCGATCTCCACCTGATCCCTGGGTTGTGGAGCATCGATGGCTACTCGCACATCCGCGCCTCGATCTTCGCCGGCTTCGATGTGGTCGATCGAAAGAACTGGTTCGACTTCCCCTATGACTGGCG
>JAYVOI010000354.1:0-16083 GCA_043758005.1 Ilumatobacteraceae bacterium | reverse complement strand
CCTGGAACAAGGCCGCGAGGGATCCGGGTTGGGGTGCACCCGACCCAACCACTCGCAGCACGCCCATCAATGACGGCCCGATCAGCGGATGGCATTCGCAGGTCATGACCGTCGGCGGCACGATCAGCGCGACCGGCGTGTTGATGGTCGTGTTGCTCGCCGCCGCGGTCGTCGGCTGGCAGACCGGGCCCGACAACCAGGGCGAGGTCCGCGGGTTCCCCGCGCTGGCACTGGTGGGCATCCTCGTCGGTTTCGCCTGTGCGATCGCGGTGTACTTCCGGCCGATGTGGGCCAAGTTCCTCGCACCCATCTATGCACTCGGCGAGGGCTTCTTCCTCGGTGTGATCTCCAAGGCGTACGAGGGCTACCAAAACGGCATCGTCGTGCAGGCCGTCGGCGCCACGCTCGGTGTGTTCGCCGTCATGCTGGTGCTCTACCGCACCCAGATCATCAAGGTCACCGACCGGTTCCGCAAGGTCGTCATCACGGCCACGATGGGGTTGATGGTGTTCTACCTGTTCTCGTTCATCCTCAACCTGTTCGGCGGCGGCGTTTCGTTCCTGCACTCGACGAGCCTGCTCAGCATCGGCTTCAGCATCTTCGCGGCCGGCTTGGCGGCAATGAACCTGGCGATCGACTTCGACTTCATCGAGAAGGGCGCCAAGCAGGGTCTGCCGAAGGGGATGGAGTGGTTCGCCGCGTTCGCCCTGGTGATCACCCTGGTCTGGTTGTACCTCGAACTGCTGCGCCTGCTCAGCAAGCTGCAGCGGCGATAGCGATCACAGCGTCTGCAAGAACCCCAGCAGTGCGTCGTTGAACGCCGCTGGGGCTTCTTGCTGCGTCCAGTGACCGACGCGGTCGAGGATCGTTGACCCGCGGAAGTCGGGCAGCAGGTTGGTCATTCGCTCGATGCCCGAGGGATCCATCAGGTTGACCACGTCGTCGGTGCCACCGATGAAGTAGGCGGGCATGGCGACGCGCTCCGGGCCGAGGCCGTTGACGACGTCGAAGTTGGCGTCGAGGTTGCGGTAGTAGCTGATCGGCCCGAAGAAGCCGCTGTGGGCGAACTCGTCGGCGTAGGTCTGCACGTCGGCCTCGCTGAGCCACGGCCCCTCCGGCCCGGTCCACGGCCTGGCCGGTGCCTCGCCCATCATCGTCAGGAACCCGGTGCCCTCCATAGGCGGAACCTCGGCCGACAGGTCTCGTCCGGCGAACCCCACGCCGCTGGCGTTCCACAGCACCTTGACCATCGAGTCGTACGGGTCCGCATCGAGCTCGGCTTCGGCCACACCCGGCGTCTGGAAGTAGAGGATGTAGAAGAAGCGGTCGCCGTAGAGCATCTTCAACAGTTGGGTCGGCGGTGCCGGCCACATGGTGAACCGCACGCTGACCCCGACGACCGATCGCACGCGTTCCGGGTGCAGGCGGGCCATGTCCCACACGATCAGCCCACCCCAGTCGTGACCGACGAACACCGCGTCGCGCTTGCCGAAGTGGTCGAGCAGCCCCAGCAGGTCGTCGGTGAGCTGACCGATGCCGTAGGCGTTGATGTCCGAGGGTGCCGACGAGTGTCCGTAGCCGCGCTGATCCGGGGCCAGCACGTGGTAGCCGGCTGCGGCCAGCGGCTGCATCTGGTGCCGCCATGCGTAGCCGAGGTCAGGGAACCCGTGGCACAAGATCACCGTGGGGTCGGCAGGGTTGCCGGCCTGATGGACGCGCAGGGTGACGCCGTTGACCTCGATGTTGCCCACCGAGATCCCGGTCATGTCGGCGTGCATCGAGCGCAGATCGCCTCGAGCTCGCCCCAGGTCAAGCCGTCACTCGACCACAGCTGGTTGAACGCCAGATCGGCGTCGTCGGTGAACCCGTGCCGGTTCCGGAAGTTGTACCGCCAGCGCTGCTCGTTGACCTCGATGCCGAGCCGCGACAACCGACCGACGGAATACGTCTCCCACGCGGCGACCTGTGCCAGCGACAACTCGTCGTCGGGCGGCGCTTCTCCAAAGCCACCGCTCAGGCGGTCGCGAGCGCGCAGCAGCACACGCCCGAGCGATGTGGCCGTGGCGACGTCGCTCTGCTGTCGCGGCCGCTTGGTGTCTTCGAACGCACCACTCTCGGCCCGGATCGCGATCGTGTCGCCGAGCACCACCCTCGTCCGAGCCAGCGGCGTGGTCTCGTCGACCTCGATGTCCACGTCTCGATCGCTCATTCCCAGCGACGCCAGCAGTTCCTCGGCGACGCGTTGGATCAGGGCAGCGTCGTAGGCGACGAAGTTGAAGGTCTGCGGAGTGACGGTGACGTTCATGATGCGGCGCGTGCCTTGGCGACAAAAGCTTTGCGCTCGTTCAGCGCAGCCAAGCTGACGTCGGCGATCTCCTCGACCTCGTTGTCGGTGAACCCGGCGAGCTCGCGGAAGCGCCGCGCCAGGCCGATCGGCGACTCCTCGCTGTCGCTGCGCGTGCCGCCGTAGCTGAACAGCTTGTCGACGACGCTCTGGAACTCCAATGCCTTGGTGCGTCGCTGCGGGTCGTTCTCGGTGACCTTGCGCAGCCAGTCGCTGCCCATCTTCACGTGGGTCACCTCGTCGGCCAGCATCCAGTCCTCGCAGAACTCGAGGTACGGATCGCCGGCCAGATCGCCGAACTCCTTCATCGTCGTGAAGACGTCGATCGCTAGACCTTCGAGGGCCCGGTTCACGCCGGCCAGGCGCAGCACCGGGTCGCTGCTGCACGCTGCCTCGAACAGCACCGTGTTCTCGGCGAACTGGCCGATTTCGGTGCCCATCCAATCGCTGAGCATCACGCTGATCTCGACGTGGCGGGCCTCGTCCCACGCCTGTCGGGCCATGTCCATCTTCAACGCAAAGGGCACCGTGTCGGTCGGTGAACCGGTCGGGCTCGCTGTGGTGCCGGTACTCGTGTCGAAGTCGTGACACGTGCGCCCGGCGCCCTCCAATGCTTGGATCTCACCGACGAAGATGCCGTGCATCAGGGCTCGGGCCGCGTCGGTTGCGTCGCGGCGCGAGGGCGTGAGGCGGTTGCTGTTGCGTGATTGGGCGCCGGTTTGGAACACCGTCCGAGGGTCACTCATCCGCTCGCGGTTGGTGATGATGTGGAAGCGCTCGTCGCGGGCCAGCTCTTCGACTGGGAAGAACTGCCTCATCTGGGCGCTCTCATCCCTGAGCCCCGATCGAGCCGGGCCCGGCGATCCCGCCGGCCTCGAGCATCAACTTCTCCAGCCGCGCCTGGTGCGCCGCCGCGCGGTCGACTTCCTCCGGCGTCTCGATCAATGACTGCAGCAGCATCTCGCCGTCGCGCCAATCGTCGAACTCGTCTTGCAGGATGAAGTTGATCGAGCGGATCGTGGGGGCGTCGGTGATCTGGCTCGTGTTGTTGCGGTGGTAGGTGTACGCCGAGATGAAGTGGGGGATGTACACGCGGTACACGCCGACCAGCTTCTCGATCGTCATGTCTGCAGCCTCGGGCTCCGTCATCGCCTCGACGAACCGGACCATCGCGTCGTTGGCCGGCTGGGTGAGCCGATCGGTGTTCATCTCGCGCAGTTCTGGCAGGCGCTTGTCCCACAGCTCGGCGTGCCACGCGTGCTTGTAGCAATGCGTGCCGAGGCGCATCTTCACGTCGAGCTCGGGCACGGTTGCGACCCAGCCACCAAGCGCCTCGAACAGCTTCATCTCTGCCCACTTGTAGTTGCCGACACGGCGCGCCGATTCCTCGACGTCGAACGCACCGGGAAGCTCGCGGCGATCCCATGGCGCGAACGGTGCCCTCGGCTTGTGCGGATCGGCCACGTTGCCCCCTCTGACGCTTGGCGAACAGGTCTCCGCCGTCGTACCGACGGCGGACTCCTGGTGCCGGACAGTAGTGGGCGCGATTCCTCCCGGGTCAACGCGGACGATGGTGCGGCTCCGCTTGTCGCGACGCCAGCCACGCCTGTTCCGCTTCGCCCAGCGGGGTCGCCGGCTGTCCGCCGTCGCGATACTCGAGCAACATCGACCGCCATGGTGCCGTCACTTCGAGCTTTCCGAGGATCGCACTGACTCCCCACACGACGCGGTCGAGGATCACGAAGCTCGGTGGCATGTTGAGCTTCTCGATCACCTCCGCGTGGGGGCCCTTGACGTCGATGATCGTCGCCATCGCGTCGCGCACGAAGGCTCGCGTGAACGTGAAGGTGTCGGTGAGGTACGGCGTGTACGGCGTGCTGACGTAGTCGTAGACCTGCTGCGCGGCCAGTCCGTGCCCGGCACGGAGAAAGCCGATCTCCTCCATGACCGACACCAGCAACTCGGGATCACGGTGCACGACGATGGCGTCGAGGCTCGGTGCCAGCTGGTGCCACTCGCCCGGGGTCCATCGCTTCACCAACCCGAAGTCCAAGAAGGTCACGTCGCCGTGATTGCTGAACCGGTAGTTCCCCGGATGCGGGTCACCGTTGAAGACGCCCAAGCGATGCACTGCGTGTTGGGCGAAGCGCCAGATCGACTCGCCGGCACGTTGACGGGCAGCCGGGTCCGCGGTCGACTCGAACTCGGCCCACGACATCCCCTCGACCCATTCGGTGGTCAGCACGCGCTTCGTGCTCGTGGCCGTGTCGACGGCTGGGATGGCGATGAACGGATGACCGGCGAAGTGGGTGCCGAACTCGGTTTGGCTCGCTGCTTCGAGCTCGTAGTCGAGCTCGTCGAGCATACGGGCGCGCAGCTCATCGACCAGCCCTTTGGCGTCGAGGCCCTTGAGCACGAACGCGGTGCCGAGTCTGTAGAACGCCTCGGCGTTGTCGAGGTCGGACTCGATCGATTCGGCCACGCCCGGGTACTGCACCTTCACCGCGACATCACGCCCGTCGTGTGTCACAGCGCGGTGCACCTGACCCACGCTGGCCGCGGCCACCGGCACGACCTGCCAATCGAGGAAGACCCGCTCGGGTGGCCCGCCGAGCTCGTCGGTGACCATCTTGGCGGCGAGTGACGGCGCCATTGGTTGGGCGTCGGATTGCAGCGTGGCGAGCGCCTTCTGCGCATCGTCGGGCAGGGCCTCCATGATGAAGCTCAGCAGCTGACCGAACTTCATCAGCGCGCCCTTCATGTTGCCGAGCTCGCGAGCCACATCTTCGGAGGTGCGAATGGCGAACAGGTTGTCGAGATCGTCGCGTCGCTCGCCGCGATGACGCAGCCTGCGCACGCGGTGCACCACGTAGCGCCCGCCGTTGCGAGCGGTGAGTCGCCAGACGCGTGCCGTGCGACGCCAGCGGACCAGCCGGCTCACGCCAGTCGGCGCGCCGTCGGGTTGGCTGCGAGCAGATCGTGCGGCAGGTCGGCGCCGGTGACCTCGTCGGTCCAGTAGGTACCGGCGTCGAGCCGGGCCAAGGCGACCTCGACGTCGGCGAGGTCCTGCTCGATCTCGTCGAGATCGAGGGGCAGGTCGGCGGCGTCGCTCATCGCCCCGATGGTACCGCTGGCACCCATCCCGCGCCTCCCGCGCCGCGCCGGCGACAGGTCGGGCGCGATTTCGGCACCGCCAGTACTCACACCGCACCCAACCTGGGAGTGTGGGCGCGGCGTCGGTACGTGCCCTTCCCGGTTCGCGCCCGATCGGATGGGGGATGACCTACTGTTCGGGCGTGGCCCAGGTTCGACTCGAGCACATCACCAAATCGTTCGGGGATGGAGCCGGAGCGGTCAACGCGGTCGACGACGTGACCCTCGACATCGAGGATCGCGACTTCATGATCCTGCTCGGCCCGTCGGGGTGCGGCAAGAGCACGCTGCTGCGAATGGTCGCCGGGTTGGAGACGCCGACGAGCGGCGACATCTACATCGGCAACACCAGGGTCAACGACATCGAGCCGAAGCTGCGCGACGTGGCGATGGTGTTCCAGAGCTACGCCCTCTACCCGCACAAGACCGTGCAGGCCAACATCGAGTTCCCGCTGAAGGTCCGTGGCGCGTCGAAGCAGGACCGTGCCGCGCAGGCCCGGACCGCGGCCGATTCGCTGGGCCTCGGCGACTACATGGATCGCAAGCCCGGCCAGCTCAGTGGCGGCCAGCGCCAGCGGGTGGCGCTGGCGCGAGCGATCGTGCGCCAGCCGGCCGTGTTCTGCATGGACGAGCCGTTGTCGAACCTCGACGCCAAGCTGCGTGGCGAGACCCGCGCCGAGCTCGTCGATCTCCACCGCCGTCTCGATGCAACGATCATCTACGTCACCCACGACCAGGTCGAGGCGATGACCATGGGCACTCGTGTGGCCGTGATGAACCGCGGCCAGTTGCAACAGATCGGCACGCCGCAGCAGGTCTACGCCAAACCCGAGACGGTCTTCGTCGCCACCTTCATCGGAACGCCGCCCATGAACGTGATGCCGGCGGGTCTGTTCGAACGCAGTGACGCGCTGGTAGGCGTTCGGCCCGAACACTTGGAGATCACGGCGAATGGCGGCCTGCCGGTCACCGTTCGGATGGTCGAGCAGCTCGGCCACGAGACCTTGCTGATCTGCGAGGCCGCGGGCACTCGCATCGTCGTGCGACAAGACGCCGAAGCCGACGTGCCGTCGATCGACGCCGAGATCCATCTGGACGCGACCGAGGCGCATCGCCATCGCTTCGATCCATTGACCGAACGCAGGGTCGACGGATGAAACGCAAGTGGCGCGAGCTCCCCATCGCGGTGGGAATGTTGGCGCCGTCGGCAGTGATCCTCGGCGCGTTCGTGGTGTACCCGCTGGTGCGCGCCATCCAGCTCGGCCACCTGCGGTGCGACGCCACCGGCAAGCGTTGCCGGGAAGGTGGATGGGGCCAGTACCTCGACGTGTTCCGCAGCGACGAGTTCCAGCACGCCCTGGCCAACACGGCGCGGCTGGCGTTGATGACCGTGCCGCTCGGGCTGGCCCTCGGCATCGGCCTCGCTGTGCTGGCCGACAAGCAGATCCGCGGCATCGGCTTCTTCCGCACCGTGTTCTCGTCGACCGTTGCGACCAGTGTCGCGGTGGCCAGCCTGGTTTGGTTCGTGTTGCTGCAACCACAGGTCGGTGTGTTGCCGGATCTCTTCCACAGCATCATTCCGTCGTTGAAGCAGCCGGGGTTGCTGCAAGACCCGGGAACGGCGTTACCGGCGGTCGCCCTCAGCAGCATCTGGGCCGGCCTCGGGTTCACGTTCATCGTCATGACGGCGGCGCTGCAGGGAATCCCACGCGAGCTGTACGAGAGCGCGTTCGTCGATGGCGCCGGCGGTTGGATGCGTTTCACCAACGTCACGCTGCCGATGCTGAGCCCGACGATCCTGTTCACATCGGTCGTGCTGACGACGAGGGCGTTCCAGGCCTACGCCGAGGTTGCCTTGCTGACCGGTGGTGGCCCGAACCCGGAGCGCCCGACCGAGTCCGTGGCGTATCTGATCTACGGCAAGACCTCGCTGGTGAAGAACGACATCGGGTTGAAGTCGAGCGCGGCCGTGTTGCTGTTCTTCGTGCTGTTGGTACTGGCGTTGGTGCAATTCCGCGGGCTCGACAAGCGAGTGCACTATGGCAACTAGGTTCGGGGGGCGTCAGGCCTCGACCACCGGCGCCACAGAGATGCTGCACGGCGCCCGCAAGGTCGGCCGCTATGCCCTGCTGATCTTCGTCGCCTTCGTCGTGCTGTTCCCGATCTATGCGGCGCTGATGCAGTCGCTGAAGAGCGGGGCCGATGCGATCGACCACCCGAGGTCGCTGCTCCCGATCGACTTCACATTCGGCACCCTTCGTGCGGCATGGAACCTCGGTCACCTCGGCCGGCTGATGTTGAACAGCACGATCGTCGCTGTCGTGGTCACGTTCGGCGTGATCATCACCAGCGTGCTCGCTGCCTACGCCTTTGCGTTCCTCGACTTCCCAGGGAAGGGCCCGACGTTCGTGTGCTTCCTCGCGACATTGTTGGTGCCCGCCGAATTGACCGTGGTGGTCAATCAGCGCACCATCGACTCGCTGGGGTGGATCAATAGCTACCAGGGCCTGATCGTGCCGTTGCTCGCCACGACGTTCGGCACGTTCCTGGTTCGCCAGGTGTTCCTGACCGTGCCGAAGGAACTGCGCGAAGCGGCTGCGCTCGACGGCGTCGGCCACCTCCGGTTCCTGTGGGAGATCGCGACGCCACTGTGCAGACCGACCCTCGGGGCGCTGGCCCTGTTCACGTTCCTCGGCACATGGAACCAGTACCTGTGGCCGCAGGCCGTCACCACCGACTCAGCTCACCAAACCATCCAGATCGGGCTGGAGCGGCTGAAGCTGGGCGATATTTCCAGGCTCAATCTGGTGACCGCTGGAGCCGTCATCGCCGCGCTGCCGATCTTCGTGGTCCTGATCGTGTTCCAGCGGCAGTTGGTTCGCGGCCTCACCGCCGGGGCGGTGAAGGGATGAGGCGATTCGCCGGGGTGCTGTCGGCGCTGCTCCTCACCACTGCGTGCGGCTCGGGCCAGTCGATCATCACGGCCGGGCGAAAGCCAACGGTCGCCACGCAACCTCCGCCGGTCACGTTCGCCCCCGGTGACACCGTGGCTCCCGGCGAGACCCGGCCGCCGGCCGATACGACCATCGCGCCGACGACGACTGCCGCGCAGCTCGACACGCTGCCGAACTGCCCGACCGAGGCGTTGGCGACTGCCACCAGCCCGGTCGAGTTGACGTTCTGGCATGGGATGAACGGCCCACTGTCCACCGAGTTGCAGGCGCTGACCGACGCGTATGACGCCAGCCAATCGAAGGTCCACGTCACCCTGATCGAGGGCAGCTACGAGGAGACCATCGACAAGTACCTGCAGGCCGGGCAGGACAGCAGACCCGATCTGGTGCAGATGCCGGAGTACATGGTGCAGACGATGGTCGACACGCAATCGTTCGTGCCCGTCGGGGCGTGTGTGAAGTCGAGTGGCTACGACACCAGCACCTTCCTGCCGACGGTGTACGACAACTGGGCGACCCAGGGTGTGCAGTGGTCGATGCCGTTCAACATCTCCAACCCGGTGCTGTTCTACAACAAGAAGATGTTCGCCGCGGCTGGGCTCGACCCGGAGAAGCCACCTGCGTCACTGGAAGAACTGCGAGCGGACAGCGAGGCGATCGTCAACTCGGGTGCAGCGAAGTACGGGTTGGCATTGGACTCCGGCTTCGACAGCGGTGGCGGTTGGTACATCGAGCAGTGGTTTGCCAAGGCGGGGGAGTTCTACGCCGACAACCAGAACGGGCGCTCGGCGCGGGCGACCAAGGTGCTCTACGACAACCCCACAGGGCAATCGCTGCTGACGTTCATGCAATCGCTGATCAACGACGGACTCGCCGTCAACGTCGGCGACAACAACGGCGGTATCGACAACCTGCTGAAGCTGGCTGACCCGGCCGAACCGGCGGCGATGACGATCGGCACGTCGGCGGCGATCGGCGCAGTGCTGGCCGTGCTGGCCGGCGGTCAGTTCCCGCAGATCAAGCCCGACGATCTCGGCGTCGGTGCCATGCCGGGGCCCGACGGCAAGCCGGGCGTGTTGGTGGGTGGCGCCTCGCTGTGGGTCGTCGACTCCGGCAACGACGTTCGGACCGCGGCGGCGTGGGACTACATCACCTTCCTCACGGCCGCTCAACAGCAGAGCGAGTGGTCGTCGGCGACCGGGTACGTGCCCGTGCGCACCGATGCATTGACCCTCGACCCGCTGAAGACCACGCTGGCAACTGACCCTCGTTTCCGGGTTCCCTACGACCAGTTGTTGGCTGCGCCCGATGCGGCGACGTCGGTCGGCCCCATCCTCGGGCCGTTGCGCGAGGTACGAACCGTCACCGCGCAGGGCGTGGCCGCGATCTTCGGCGGCGCCGATGTGGCCAGCACATTGGCGAACTCGGCCGCCCAAGCCGACGCCCTGATCGCCGACTACAACTCGCGCAACGGCTGACCCGGACTCGGCGAAGCGTCCGGGCGCTCCGTCCGCACACTAGGCGTGCCCGGATAGCGTGTCGATCCATGGCTATCCCCTTTCCCGCCCTCGATGGTTCCGCGCCCCGCAAGCAACAGTTCGACTCCGCCCCCGAGATCGGCATCGACACCAGCAAGCGGTACACGGCCACCATGGAGACCAGCATGGGCACGCTGGTGATCGCCCTCGATGCGATCAACGCTCCGCTCAGCGTCAACAACTTCGTGTTCCTCGCTGCCCACCACTACTACGACGGCGTGGTCTTCCACCGCATCATCAACGGCTTCATGTGCCAGGGTGGCGATCCGACCGGGACGGGTCGTGGCGGCCCCGGCTACCGGTTCAACGACGAGCCGGTGAAGCAGCGGTACCAGATCGGCTCGTTGGCCATGGCCAACGCTGGGCCGAACACCAACGGCAGCCAGTTCTTCTTGATCAGCGGCCCCAGCGGGGTCGGCCTGCCGCCGCAGTACAACCACTTCGGTCAGGTCGTGAAAGGTCTCGACGTCGTTGAAGCGATGCACAAGGTCGCCACCGATCACAGCGATCGACCGCGCACCGATGTGGTGATCAACTCGGTCACCGTCACCGTCGCTGACTGATCACCGGTGGCCGCCGAGAAGTTCTCGCTGGCGGCAGCGCGCCGGATCGCCCTCGGCGCGCAAGGCTTTGCCGACCCGCGCCCACGCGGGCGTGTCGACCGGCGGCACTTCCGTCGCGTGCTCGACCGCATGGGCGTGATCCAGATCGACTCGGTCAACGTGCTGGTGCGCAGCCAGGAACTGGCACTGTTCGCCCGCCTCGGGCCGCATCCTCGCAGCATGATCGGCGACGCCACCCGAGCAGGTGAGTTGTTCGAGTACTGGGTGCACGAGGCGTCGCACGTCGACATGGCCCACTACCACCTGCATCGTTGGCAGATGGCCGGCGATCACAAGTGGGCGCGCTATTGGACGCTTGCCAAGCGACGCCCGGGGTTCGTCGAGGAGGTCTATCAGCGGATCGCCGACGGTGGCCCGGTCGCCTCGGGCGACCTCTCCGAACGGGTCGGCAAGAAGGGCACGTGGTGGGATTGGGACGATGGCAAGATCGCCCTCGAACACCTCTTCTGGAACGGCCAGATCACGGCGAGGCGTCGCCCCAGCGACTTCGCCCGCATCTACGACCTCACCGAGCGGATCATCCCGGCAGACGTGCTGGCCCGCCCGGCGGTGCCCGAGCGCGAGGCGCGCAAGCAACTGCTCGAGCTCGCTGCCCGCCACCACGGCATCGGCACCTTCACCGATCTCACCGACTACCACCGGCAGAAGAACCCGCCGTGCAAGGCGCTCGTCGCCGAACTGGTCGAGGAGGGAGCATTGCGCGAGGTACGCGTGGCGGGTTGGGCACAACCGGCGTACTTGCACCGTGACGCCCACATCCCACGGCGAATCTCCGCGTGTGCGCTGTTGAGCCCGTTCGACCCGGTGGTGTGGAACCGCGACCGCGCCAACCGGCTGTTCGGCTTCCACTACCGCATCGAGATCTACACCCCGCAACCGAAGCGAATCTTCGGGTACTACGTCTTGCCGATCCTGTGGGGTGACAGCGTGGTCGGCCGTGTCGACATGAAGGCTGACCGCCAGGGTGGCGCGCTGCTGGTGCAGGGCTCATTCGCCGAGCCCGGTGTGCCGGCGGCCGCCCTCGCCGAGGATCTGGCACCGGAACTGCACGACATGGCGACGTGGTTGGGGCTCGACCGCGTCGAGGTGCTGCCCCGCGGGGACCTGGCCTCCACCCTTCGCGACGCGGTCGGTCACTACGCTCGGCACTGATGTCCGAACCCCAGCCGTGGTCGCCGCCCGAGCAGTTGCCGCGATGGGTCTGGAAGGCCGTCACCATCTTCTGGCTCGGCTACATCGTGTCGATCGTGACCCGGTCGGTGTGGGCCAGCCTGTCGGGTCTCTTCTTGCTGTTGCTCGTCTCGCTGTTCACGTCGCTGGCGATCGAGCCGGGTGTGAACCGCTTGGCGGCAAGGGGGTGGCGTCGCGGTTCGGCAACGGCCGTCATCCTGATCGGGGTGTTCGTTGCCTTCGTCGTGTTCGTGGCGGCGATCGGCACCCTGGTCGGCCAACAGATCGCCGAACTGTTGGGCAACTCCGAGAAGTACGTCAATCGCACGGTCAACTTCCTCAACGACACGTTCGACACGCAGATCAACGCATCGAGGGTGATCACCTCGATCACCGACGAGAACGGCTCGGTGCAGAAGTTCATCCGAAGCCAACAGGGCAAGGTCGTCGATCTCTCGGTGACCGCGCTCGGTGTGCTGGTGCAGGCGTTGTCGGTGCTGCTGTTCACGTTCTACCTCGTGGCCGACGGCCCGAAGATGCGGCGCTCGATCTGCAGCAGGTTGCGACCCGATCGCCAGCGAAGGGTGCTCGACGGTTGGGAACTGGCGATCGACAAGACCGGCGGCTATTTGTACTCGCGGGCCCTGCTGGCCGGCCTGTCGGCCTTCTTCCACTGGGTGTTGTTCCAGGCAATCGGCATCCAGGCGCCGGTCGCGATGGCGTTGTGGGTCGGCCTGATCAGCCAGTTCCTCCCGGTGGTCGGTACGTACATCGCCGGTGCGTTGCCGGTGCTGGTGCAGTTCGTCGATTCGCCACCGAAGGCGCTGGTGATCCTGATCTTCGTCATCCTCTACCAGCAGGTCGAGAACTACTTCTTGCTGCCGCGTATCACCGCACGCACGATGGACCTGCACCCGGCGATTGCGTTCGGTTCGGCGATTGCGGGCGGGGCGGTACTGGGCGCTGTCGGTGCCGTACTGGCGATCCCGGCCGCGGCGATGGCTCAGGCCGTGCTCAGCAACATCGGCGAGCGGCACGAAGTGATCGACAGTCACCTCACGACCACCTCACCGCGCAAACGCGAGTCCCGCAAGTCGCGTATGAAGCGAGTCGAAGCCGGCACCGTTGATGCCGACCCCTGAGTCGTTCGCACCGGTCGCCATCACGCGCCGGAGCGGATTCGATGAGTCCGTGCACTTCGGCGCAGTCGTCGGGCTGGCGTCGAGCGGTGCCGTGGAATTTGCCGTTGGCGATCCCACCACCGCCATCTACCCGCGGTCGTCGAACAAACCGATGCAGGCCGTGGCGATGGTGCGCGCCGGGCTGGCGTTGCCGCCCGAGTTGCTCGCGTTGGTGTGCGCCAGCCACGACGGCACGCCGATGCACATCGAGGCGGCGCGCAGGATCCTGGCGACGGCGGGACTCGACGAAGGATCGTTGGCCAACACCGCCGACCTGCCACTCGATGAGGCATCCGCCGAGATCGTCCTGCGAGCCGGTGGTGGTGCGACGCCATTGCAGATGAACTGCAGCGGCAAGCACAGTGGCATGCTGGTCACCAGCGCCATCAACGGCTGGGCGATCGACGCCGGGTACCTCACTCCTGATCATCCGCTGCAGCAAGAGATCACCGCAACAATCGACGACATCACCGCCGAGTCGCACCGTCACATCGGCGTCGACGGGTGCGGGTCCCCGGCACATGTCATCTCCCTGATCGGTCTGGCGCGTGGCTTCCGATCGATCGCCGTCGGGGCCGCGGGGGCTGCGGGCGAGGCGGTCTACCGGGCGATGACATCGCACCCCGAGATGGTCGGCGGCGATCGTCGCGACGTCACCCAGTTCATGCGCGGTGTGCCGGGGCTGATGGCCAAGGATGGCGCCGATGGTGTGTTCGCCGCGGCGTTTCCCGACGGTCGGGCCGTCGCGATCAAGATCGCCGACGGCGCCAACCGGGCTCGCCCGCCGGTGATGGTTGCCGCGCTGCGTGCCCTCGGCATCGACACCACGGCAATCGAGGCGAGCGTGACGCAGTGGATCCTGGGTCACGGTGCGCACGTGGGCGAGGTCAGGGCGATTGCGCCCTAGGGTGACGCGATGAGCGCGATCCCGTTCGTCACCCTCGATGAGCCGCGGTACGGCACGGCTGTGCAGGTGTCGCCGCTCGTGCGGCGTGTGATCGCCAACAACCCGTCGAAGTACACCTACCTGGGAACAGGCACCTACATCGTCGGTCACGGCGACGTCGCGGTGATCGACCCGGGCCCGATGCTCGATGAACATCGCGATGCCCTGGCGGCCTGTCTCGAAGGCGCACGCGTCCGGGCGATCCTGGTGACCCATTGCCACTCCGACCACTCGCCGCTGGCCGCATGGCTGCGCGAGCAGACGGGTGCTCCCACGATCGCGTTCGGTCCTCATGGCAGCGTCGAGCCCGACGCCGCTGACGGTGGCGAGATCGAAGAAGGCGTGACGCTGGAGGAGACCACCGACTTGGAGTTCGACCCCGACGTGCGCGTCGGCGACGGCGAGGTCGCGGCCATGGGTGACGGATGGACGATGCGTGGTGTGCACACCCCGGGCCACACCGCGAATCACATGTGCTTCGCGCTGGATGAGGAACAGGCCTTGTTCACCGGCGATCACGTGATGGGTTGGAGCACCACGGTGGTGTCGCCGCCGGACGGCGACATGCGCGACTACATCGATTCGCTGCGCAAGGTGATGGCGCGCGACGACCTGTCGCTATGGCCGACCCACGGCGCGCCGATGACGGAGCCGAAGCCGTTCCTGCAAGCCTTCCTCGAACACCGGCTGGAGCGCGAGGCGCAGGTCGTGGCCGCGGTGCGATCGGGCCTCAGTGACATCGAGGGCATGGTCAAACAGATGTACGCCGACGTTCGCGAGGAACTGCACAAGCCGGCGGCGCGTAGCGTGCTGTCGCACCTCGTCAAGTTGGTCGACGACGGTGTGGTCACTGTCGAAGGCACTGGCAAAGCGTCGAGGTACTTCCCCAGTTGACCCCTCGTGGTGCGACAGTTGTGAGTTCGGCAGCAACGTGAGAGGAATGTTGTATGGATCGGGACGACATCTTGTGTCACCCGAGTGGTCGCACTGACGCCCCCGTCATCGCTACCGGAAGCTCAGATCGGGAGATCTGGCGCCTGGCCTGAACTTTGTCGCTGGGAGGTCGCTGAGCGACCTGGGAGCGACAGGGGTCGAGTCAGCCGCTCCGAATGCCCTCCGGCGCGTCAGGCATGCGCGATCTCACGCACGGAACATCATCCGCGAATCGGCAGCTCTGCGCTGTCTCGTCTGGTGCGAGAGCGTCGCGTGGTTCCTCGATCTCGTGTCTACCGTGTGCATGGCGCTTCGGAAGCGAGCCAGGTCGTGGCGGCGGGTCGGATGTCGTCGCTGCTCGGCGAGGCGCGTATCGCAACGTCTGGTGGTATGGCAGCTTCGTACTCCTGCCCGTGGCGATCAACGCCGACGGCTCTGGTGAGCAGAAGTGCCGAGCCGTCACTGAGATCAACCACTGAGTTGCCCGTTGGCACTCCGTACGTGGCTTCTCCGAATGATTCTGTCACCGGCCGCCCGGCGAAGGCGATGACGATGCCCTCGGCAGCGCTAGCCGTCTTTGGCCCGATGTGCAGCGCCACCGGCCTGTTGGCCGAGTCGCCAATGGGTGTGCTTGTTGAGGTCGCGCTCATCTCGGCGTCATGGATCACTGTGACCCTGCCGGTCGGAAGGATCTCAAAGCCGGTCGTCTGTTGATCGCGGTTGCGGTATCCGACGAAGAGTCCGGGTCCGAGCAATGGAGCGACCGCAGCCAGCATCGGCGGCACGCTGCCTCCGCCATCGGCTGAGGTCAACGATCCGGCCGCACGCGCCCTTCTCCAGTATGTCGCGAGCGGCACCGACGTCGAGGAGACGGCGCGCCACGCGGGGCATGCCGACATCATCCGTGAAGCCCTCGACGGCACTCAGGGCATGTAGCCAAACCGCTCCTACCACCCGGTCTGGCGCGTCAGGCTCGCCAACGCAAGCACAATCACGCGTCCAGAACAAACGAGCGCCGAACTGGCAGTTCTGTGTAACTCAGTCAATGGTCAGTTCTGCACAGGTGCGGGCATCGGTGAAGCCGCCGGGACTGTCAAACGAGCGTGCAACGTTCTGGCAAAGACGGTACGAGGCTGGCGCGAGTTCGGCGGGCAACACGAACGTGGACGTGGTGGAAAGGTCGTACCCGATCGCTGGCACGGTAACTGCCGTCTTGGCCTCCGTTATCGAAACTGGCGGGG
>JAYVOI010000353.1:0-3079 GCA_043758005.1 Ilumatobacteraceae bacterium | reverse complement strand
AGGCTGCCGGTGGCTCCGATCTCGGTGAAGTGGCCGCTGCGCAGGGCCGGCAGGTAGATCTGCTCGTATGGCGGCCGGCCACCGTCGGCTGGGTCGGGGAACACGTCGTGGATCGCCAGTGTGCCGCCAATGGCGACGTGCGGTGACCAGCCTTCGTAGTCGAGCCGCGCCGGCTGCTCGCCGTGCCCGCCGTCGATGAACAGCAACGACAGGGGGGTGGTCCAATGCCGGGCGACGGTCGATGATTGACCAACGACTGCGATCACGACGTCCTCCAGCCCGGCGTCGTGGATCGTCGATCGGAAGATCGGCAGCGTGTCCATCCGCGCGGTGCGCGGATCGACAACCGTCGGATCGTGGTGCTCCCAACCGGGCTGGTTCTCCTCGCTGCCACGGTGGTGATCGACGGCGAACAGCACCGTGCCGGTCAGTCGCGCAGCACCGCCGAGCCACACGGTGGATCGACCGCAGTACGAGCCGACCTCGACCATCGGCGCGTCGACGGACTGCGCCGCTGCGACCGCGGCTGCGTAGAGCGCATCGCCCTCGTCGGGCGGCATGAACCCCTTCGCGGCGATGGCGTGCTCGCGCAGCGCCGGGCTGAGGGGCACCGAGGGCATGTGGGGCACCATAATCGGCAGGTGCCAGATGTCGCGACCGCTCCAGCCCCTGTCGCGGCGTCGATCCGGCACGTGCCGCGGTGGGCCATCCCGGTCGCCGCTGCAGTCGCTGCGGCTCTCGTCTTCACTGCCACTCGACACGACCCGCTGCTGTCGCCCGACTCGATCACCTACCTCTCGGTGGCCGACCACATGCGCGGCGGCCACGGGCTGACGGACTTCACCGACAAACCGCTGGCGGTCTTCGGGCCGGTCTACCCGCTGCTGCTCTCGCCCGGCGGCCGCAGCCTGATGTGGGCCACGTTGATCGGTGCCGCTTCGATCGCGACCGGAGCCGCGCTGATGGCGTTGCTGCTTCGGCGGCGGGTCCGCCCGGTGATCGCCGTTGCCGGCGCGTTGGCGTTCGGAGCCAGCCAGGGGCTCGTGCGCATGGCATCGGTCGTGTGGAGCGAGGCTCCCTATGCCGCGATCGCGCTGGCGATGTTGCTGGTGCTCACGCGCCGGCCGGTGACCACGCGCACTGCCGCAATCGGCGGCCTGCTCGCCGGCATCGGATTCCTGACCCGCTACGCCGGCGTCGGGCTGATGGTGACCGGGGTTGTGATGGTGGCCGCGTCGGCGTGGAGCTCCGACGAGCGGGCCATCTTGATCAAGCGCATCGCCGCTTTCGCCTCGACCGCGGTCGCGATCAGCCTGCTGTGGGTCGTGCGAAACCTGGTCGAGACCGGGCAGGCGCTCGGGCCCCGCTTCGAGGGCGGGGCCGACGAACCGCTGTCGCGTACCGTCCACCTCGCGCTGGTCGGTACGGGGCACATCGTGATGGGCGACGGATGGTCCGAGTCGGCGAAGGCGCGGATCGGTCTCATCGTCGTCTTCGGGATCGCAGTCCTCATCGTGTTCGCCATCCGCAGCGACAGGGCGGTGGCCCTCGATCTCGGGATGGCAACGTTTGCAGCGACCTCGTTCGTGGTACCGATCGTCGCCCGCATGGCGACCGCGAACGACATCGAGCTCCGGGTGATGTCGCCGATGTTGATCCCCGTCGTCTACGTCGTCGCCGTCACCTTCGATCGGGTGTGCACCAACCGCGGCATCGCCGTGGGTGGCACCGCATTGCTCGGTTGGTGCATGTTTCAGGGCGCCGCGTTCGCGGTGCGCTTTCCCGATCTGGCACCGGGTGGCAGCGGGTACAAGCCGCAGTTCTCGCCGCAGTTGTACGACGCGATCGACGCGCTGCCGGCCGACGCGCGAGTCCTGACCAACAATCCTCAACGGGTGTGGTGGTTCACCGATCGTGAACCGACCTTGATGGGTTTCACGGTGCCGCGAGCGGGTAATAGTCACTATCCACTCGATGCCGAACACACCGTGCAAGAGGCCTGCAGCGGCCGCTCCTACCTTGCCTGGTTCGCCGGTCTGCAGAACGCCGGAGACGGGCCCGTCGAGCGCCGCCCCGACCTCACCGCGCTCGTCGACCTGCAGCTCGAGACATCGGTCCCCGGCGGCGAGTTGTACCGGATCGCGCCGCTCGACCCGACGACATGCCGATCCGCCACGGGCGAACCCGCTGGGCAAGGATGAATCCATGACCGCCCTCGACGATCTCGTCAAGCTGCTCGACCTGGAACCGATCGAGGTCAACATCTTCCGCGGCCGGTCGCCCGACGAGAGCCGGCAACGAGTGTTCGGCGGCCAGGTCGCCGGCCAGGCGTTGGTCGCCGCCACACGGACGATCGATGATCCCGGCCGCCAGGTCCATTCGCTCCACGCCTACTTCCTCCGCCCCGGCGATCCCCTCGTGCCGATCCTCTACGAGGTCGATCGGATCCGTGACGGCCGCAGCTTCACCACGCGGCGCGTCGTGGCCATCCAGCACGGCAGGGCGATCTTCAACCTGCAGGCCAGCTTCCACCTCCTCGAGCCCGGCGCAGACCATCAGTTGACGATGCCCACCGACGTTCCGGCGCCCGACACGTTGCCCGACTTCAAGACTCGCATGGCACCGTACAAGGAGCGCATGGGCGTGTGGTTCGACCGGCCGAGACCGATCGACGTGCGCTACATCGATCGCGACCCGTTCAATCGCCAGGACAACCCTGCCGACGGTCAGCGGGTGTGGATGCGCGCCGACGGTCGCCTGGCCGACGATCCCACACTGCACGCGTGCGTCGTGACATACGCCAGCGACATGACACTGCTCGACACCACGGTGTTGCCGTTCGGGTTGTCGTGGGACAGCCCTGGCATGCAGATGGCCAGCCTCGACCATGCGATGTGGTTCCACCGCCCGTTCCGCGCCGACGACTGGCTGCTGTACGACCAGAAGGCGATCTCGACCAGCGCCGGCCGCGGCCTAGCGGGTGGTGCGATCTTCACGAGCGACGGCACGTTGGCGATCACGGTGGTGCAAGAAGGACTGGCACGGATCGGAAAGACATGACACTGCGACGATCGATTCG
>JAYVOI010000352.1:0-3089 GCA_043758005.1 Ilumatobacteraceae bacterium | reverse complement strand
TTGGCCGCCGCTGCGGCGGCCTTGCCGTCACGACCCCGGCCGGACTTGTTGAGCGTGGCGCCGGGTGGAGGTGCTGCCGGGATCGGCATCGGCTGGCTGGCTTCGGGGCTCGCCGACTTCAACTTCGATGTACGACCGCGCTTGGCCTCGCTGACCGACTTGCGGCTGGTCGGGCCACGCACAGGCAGGCGGTTGACGAAGACCCAGCCGATGTGCGGGACGGGCTTACCACCCACAAGCCGCCCCTCGTCGAACAGCCACGTGTGCGTGCCGTGGAACTCCTGGTAGCTGTCGTTCGACAGGATCGTCGCGTTGACCTTGTTGGCGATGCTGAGCACGAACGCATCGCCGCGGCCAATCGCGCCGGCAGGCGGAGCGACGATCTCGTTGTTGCTCACCGCGGCGTCGAATTCGGCCACCTCTTTGACGTCGATGCGGTGACCGAACGTCGCATCGACGACGACGGTGATCAGCGCATCCGGGTTCTCTGCCATGTAGGCGAGCACCGCTTCATTGAGTTGCTTGAGACTGGGCAGGGGTCGACCCTCGGTAGCGAGGTTGGACCCGTCGACGACGACGTGGCGAGGCATAACCAGGTCAGTCAACCACGCCGGAGGGTGGCTGCCTACGATGCTGCCCATGACGAAGGCGGTGCTGTGGGACTTTGGAGGTGTGATCCTGTCGAGTCCGTTCGACGCGTTCCGCCGCTACGAGGCCGAGCACGGCTTGCCGACCGACTTCATCCGTGGTGTCAACACGACGAACCCTCACGCCAATGCGTGGGCGCTGCTGGAGCGTGATGAGATCACCGCCGATCAGTTCGACGAGCGGTTCGCCGACGAATCCTCGGCGCTCGGCCACCGCGTGCGCGGCGCCGACGTGTTGGGGCTCCTGAGCGGTGAAATTCGCCCGGAGATGGTGGCGATGCTCGATCGTGTGAAGCAGGCCGGCTACAAGGTGGCATGCCTGACCAACAACGTGCTCGGCGGCGACGGTGGGCATGTCGGCGATGACGCACGCTCAGTCGCGGTTGCAGCGATCATGGGCCGGTTCGATCTGATCGTGGAGAGCAGCAAGGTCGGTGTGCGCAAACCCGAGCCGCGGTTCTACGAGATCGCCTGCGAGATGCTTGGCGTGCGACCCGACGAGTGCGTCTTTCTCGACGACCTCGGCATCAACCTGAAGCCCGCGGCGGCGATGGGCATGAACACGATCAAGGTGACCAGCGCATCGCAAGCGATCGCCGATCTCGGTGCAGCGCTCGGTTGGAACTGAGTCCGTCGGTGGCGGCTGATCGCGAGCTGACGAACCGGTTGATGCTGCGGGCCCGCGAGACGCCCACGGCACCTTCGCCACGCTGAAGGAGCGAGGCGTCGATGTGACCGACGAGCCCTCACCGAAGCCGTACGGCATCGACTTCGGCATCCGCGACCCGTTCGGCAATGCGATCCGAATCGGGCAGATGCTCGACGGAGTCACGGACGCCGGCTGAACGTCGGCTTGTCTCAGAGCGGCAGGACGCGTGACACGCTGCGTCCCGCGAAACCGCTGCGTTCGTAGAAGCGCTGAGCTGTTTCGTTGGCCACGTAGCTGTCGACGTGTGCCTCCGCACAGCCCTGTTCGCGGGCCCACGACACGAACCGCTCGGTCATCAGCCGAGCGACTCCGCGTCGTCGCTGATCGGCTTCGACGTACATGCTCCGCAGCACCGCGTAGGTAACGCTCTGGCGCGTCGCAGTCGGCGCGCTGAGGTAGCCGACGAGATGCCCGATCACTTCGTCGGCGTCGCGCGCCACGAGCACCAGTGAGACTGGGCTGGCCAAGAGTCGGGCGAAATCCGCACGGCCTTCGCGCTGCGGCCACGTCAGGTCAACGAACTGGTCGTGACGTCCGGCGTCGTCACGGAACAGCTCGGCTTCGAGAGCCACCAACCGTTCGATGTCGTCGACATCGGCGGGCTCGATGACGATCACTCGTCGGATCGTAGGCGCGCTTGCGGCTCGCCCGCCCTACTTCAAGGAAACGGCGGCGGGGCCCGAGTTCAAGGACACGAACGGCACACGTCAGCGCAGCAGCGCTACTCGCTCGCGGCGCGGCCGTGCAACGATCGGATCATGACAACGCAAGCCGATGTTGACGAGGCCACCGACTCGGACCGCACGCGCCGATGGCTGCCCGCCGGGCCGATGCGGCGTGAGTCGACGATCCGCGACGCGATCGCCGAGCTCACCGACGAGCAAACCGCAACCCTCGTCGAGACCCTGATCGATCGCAACCGCCAGATCCACGAGGTGGAGTGCATCAACCTCAATCCGGCAACCAATGTGATGAACCCGCGCGCTGAGGCAGCGCTGTCGGCGGGACTCGGCTCGCGACCTTCGCTCGGCTACGCCGGCGAGAAGTACGAGATGGGTCTGGAGGCGATCGAAGAGATCGAGGTGATCGCTGCCGACCTTGCGTGCCGCGTGTTCGGCGCCCGGTTCGCCGAGATCCGCGTCGGCTCAGGCGCCCTGGCGAACCTGTATGCATTCATGGCGACATGCCGACCCGGCGACGCGATCATCGTTCCACCGGCGACCGTCGGCGGCCACATCACCCACCGACCTGCCGGCGCCGCAGGGTTGTACGGCCTCGACATCCACGAGTGCCCCATCGACGCCCGACGATTCACCATCGACCTCGACGGTCTGAGGGAACTGGCCGAGCGCGTGCGCCCCAAGCTGATCACGATGGGCGCCAGCCTGAACCTGTTGCCACACCCCGTTGCCGAGGTTCGTGAGATCGCCGACGGTGTCGGTGCCGCGGTGTTGTTCGACGCTGCCCACGCATGCGGCATGTTTGCCGGCGACGTGTGGCCCAACCCGCTGGATCTCGGCGCCGATCTGATGACGATGAGCACCTACAAGAGCCTCGGCGGCCCCGCCGGTGGGCTGCTGCTGACGAATCGCGCCGATCTCGCCGAGCGTGTCGATGCGATCGCCTACCCGGGCCTGACCGCGAACTTCGACGCCGGCAAGACTGCGGCGCTGGCGATCACGCTGCTCGACTGGCTGGACGGCGGCCCGGAATACGCCCGGGCAATGGTTGCC
>JAYVOI010000351.1:0-16186 GCA_043758005.1 Ilumatobacteraceae bacterium | reverse complement strand
GGCAGGTCGACGACGGTGGCGCCGTTGGGCAGGACGAAGAGGTTGAGCAACTGCGTGCGGCCGGGGGTGTTCGACACCTTGGCCAGCTGGCGACGGTTCGCCAAGGCGTTGATCAGCGACGACTTGCCGACGTTGGAACGACCGACGAACGCCACTTCGCCGGGAGAGTCGGGCAGGTCGGTGTATCGCTTGGCGGAGGTGACGAACGAGAGTTGCAGGGGCACGAGGCGGCGCTACTGCGAGATGCTCTCGAGCAGCGAGTGGACCGCCGGCTCGAGCAGGTCGGCTGTCGGTGCCAATGCCCAGAGCAGCACGTTGCTGACCCCGATGAGGAAGTAGGTCGTGCCGTCGGAGTCGCTCCACGTCACACCGTCGAGGCCGTCGATCGTCAGCGGCGTGGTCGGGATGTTGTCGGTCAGGTGGGGCGTCACTTCGTCGAGCGACCCGGGCGTCAGCGGGTCGGTGTCGGATTCGAAGGCGAACACGCGGCCCATCGGCTGACCGTTGGGATCGATCACGTCGACACCGCTGATGGTGCCCGACTGAGCCGCCATCGACGGCGCCGCGTCGAGCAGCGACTGGAACGCGGTCACCGAGGTGTCGGACGTATCCGTGAACGTGTAGTCGCCGAGCGGGACGATGTCGCTGCCCGACAGGATCGTCTTGTTGCCCGACACCGGCAACGTGTCGAACGGCGTGGTGTCGATGGGGAACGTCTCCACCGGGAAGGTCTCGGGCACGGTGGCGATGGGCAGCGTCAGCGGCACATCGGGCTCGGTGGTCGGCGTTGTCGTCTCGAACACCGGGTCGAGCTGGCACCGAGTGATGTCGAGGCTGTCGGCCAGGTCGTTGCTGTCGGCCGCCTGATCGCCGAGCTTGCCGATCTTGCTGTCGACCGTCGCCTGGTCCTGCGCCTTGGCCGCCTTGGCGATTGCGTCGAGGGTGTCGAGCTGGTCCTCGTAGCTGGCGATGAGGTCCTTGACGTCGGCGGTGAACGCCTGGTCACTGGTCGGGATCGTCAGCTTCTTGAGCTCGTTGAGCCCGTCCTCGTACAGCGCCGACGCTTCGCTGGCGTTGCTGCGCACGTCGTCCATCGACGTGGCGGCATCGAGGTTGCCGATGCCGCGGCCGATGGTGCGGCACACGCTGGCCAGTCGATCGCTGAACCCAGCGGTGCTGGTGCCACCGGAACTGCCCCCGCACGAGGCAACGAGCACCATCAGCGCAGCCGATGCCGAGACAACTTGCTTCTTCGTCATCCGACCACCCGTGATTCCCAACACCTACTCATCCCATTCTCGCGTCGTCGTGCCGCGATCGTACTGGGAGCGCAGGTCACGCGACTGACTTGGTTCGTCAGCCGTGCAGCAGTCGGTAGGCCGCGGCCTCGATCTCGTCCTCGCTGAGCAACACCAGCTTGGCCGCATCGCCCAAGGGGATGAAGCTGTCCTTGCTCGTGACCCTGCCCAGGCGCGACGTGATGCCGGCCTCGACCAGTGCGGTGATCACACCCTCACTCCACCCACCGCTGGCCCTCGTCTCGTCGGCCACCAGCACGGCTCGCGTCGCATTCGTCTCGCGGATGAGGTCGTCGATCGGCAGTGGCGAGAGCCAACGCATGTCGACCACGCGCACACCGACACCGCGACCGGCCAGCCGGCGGGCCACCCGAAGGCTCAGCAGCACACCGTTGCCGCACGTGATGATCGTCAGATCGAGGCCGTTGCCGTACGTCCGTGCCGTGCCGATCGGTGCGTGTTCGGGTTGGTGGATTTCAGCCATCCACTCGCGATCGCCGGCCTCGTACAGGTCTTGCGTGTGATAGCGGGCGATCGGCTCGAGGAAGACCGACACCGTGCCGTCGACCTCGGCGGCGGCGACGCATGTCGTCAACATCGCCGCAGCATCGTCAGGTCGCGACGGCGACGCCACGACGAGACCGGGGATGTCGCGCAACACTGCGACGGCATCGTCGTTGTGGAAGTGCCCACCGAAACCTTCCTGGTAGCCGTAGCCGGCCACGCGCAGCACGAGTCCATTGCGGTACTGCCCGTTCGAGAAGAACGACAGAGTGGCCGCCTCGCCGCGCAGTTGGTCCTCGGCGTTGTGGAGGTAGGCGAGGTACTCGATCTCGGGGATCGGCACGAACCCACTGATCGCGCTGCCGTTCGCCAAGCCGAGGATCGACGTCTCGTCGAGCAACGTGTCGAACACCCGCCCGCCGCCGGCCTTGGCCATCAGACCCTTGGTCACGCCGTACACGCCACCTTTCACGGCAACGTCCTCGCCGAACACCAACACGTTCGGTCGGCGCTCGAGCACCGTGGCCAGCGTGGCGTTGACCGCCTGGGCGAAGGTGACCGGATCACCGGTGGTCGATGCCGGCGCCATGTCGGCGACGCGCCGGGCGACCTCGTCCGGGCGCCGGATGGCGAGCGGCCGCATGACCTCGTCGGCTGATGTCAGTTGTTGGGCATCGGCCAGATCGGTGGCGACCTTGTAGACCATCTCGGCGATCTCGTCGTGGCGCTGCAACAGGGCTGCGGCCGTCCAGCCGGCCGACAGCAGTGCCCTGGCGGTGCCGAGGATCGGGTCGCGGTTCGCGTCGGCGCGCAGTTCCACGGCGGTGCGGTAGGCCGCCTCGACGTCGGTGCCGGCGTGCCCGCCATAACGAACCGTGCGCACGTGCAGGAAGGCAGGCTTGCGCCGCGTGCGCACCCAGTGCGACAGGTCGGCTGTGACCTCGGCGACCGCCAACGGATCGTCGCCGTCGACGGCGGCGTAGTGAAGGTGTGGGCGCGACCCGAAGACGGATTCGATCCATCCACTCGGTGTTCGCACGCTGATTCCCAGGCCGTTGTCCTCGCACACGAACAGCAAGGGCAATGGCAGCCGTTGGTACGCGCAGTACGCAGCCGTGTTGAACGCGCCGGTGGCGACCGAATGGTTCGCCGACGCATCGCCGAAGCTGCAGATGGTGATGGCATCGTTCGGCCACGGCGAGGCGACCTTCAGCTTCGCGGCGCGATCGATCGCGAAGGCAACCCCGAGCGCGCGAGGTAGGTGCGAGGCGATGGTCGAGGTCTGCGGGATGATCGCCAGATCGTGGCGGCCGAACACCTTGTGGCGCCCGCCCGAGATCGGTTCACTGGTGGCCGCGACGACGCCGGCCAGGATGTCGCTGATGCCCGGCAACCCGGCCCGGCCGAGGTAGAAGCCGCCGCTGCGGTAGTGCAGCAACGCCGGGTCGGTCGGTCGCGTCGCCATCGCCAGGATCGCGTTGCTCTCATGGCCGGCCGAGCCGATCGTGTAGTAGCCCTTGCCCTGCGAGCGCAGCCATCGTGCCGCCAGGTCGCAGTGCCGGCTGGCCAGTTGCACGTCGTAGAGATGAGCAAGGTCGAGCGTGGCGAGGTCCGCTGCGACGGCACTCCCTTGTGGCTCGGCGACGGCCAGCAGATCGACCAGCTGTTGCTCGAGCGCAGGGCGCGATCGGTCGCTCATCGCCGGCGCGCACCGTGGGTTCGGGTCAGCAGGCTGAATGCCACTCAGCGAGGATATCGGGGGTGGTCGGTCGGCCTGGCAGACCAACGGCTCGCGAGACCTAGGCCGATCGACTTATTTTCACCGAGCGGCGAGGGCCGCCACACTCACGTCGGCAGGTAGCCGTTCACATCGACCACCAGTTCGGTGGGCCCGGAGTTGCGCAGGCACACCTTGCCATCGGTCCAACCTTGACGGTGACAGCGTTCGCCACAACCGTGCCGACGCCGTAGTTGAGGTTCGACGCGAGTGGGGCCGGGATGCCGCACGGGTACACGGTGACGAACCCGGAAGCCGTCGACCCGGCAACGGTGACGTTGAGCACCACGGTCGCGGCGCCGAGTGGCACGCCGCCTCGGCCGGTCACGGTGAGCTCGGTGATCTCGTTCACCGACCGCAGGCCGATGCCGTTGAACAGTCCGTCGATGGTGCTGAGACCGGATCGGGTCTCGAGCAGGCGAGCAGGGTCGAGCGGCTTGTAGGTGGTCGTGGCGGGGAAGTACCCGTTGACGTCAGCGATGAGATCGATGGCCGAGTTGGTGAAGATGCACACGCTGCTGCTTGCGCCGATCTTGGCGACGGCCAGGTTGGCGACGGTGGCGCCGGCCACGTAGTTGATGTTGGACGCAGTCGGTATCGCAGTCCCGCAGGGGTAGACGGTCACGAAGCCGTCGGCCTGCGTGCCGGTCACCGTCACGTTGAGCACAACAGCACCCGCATCGGTCGGCACCGTCGCCCGACCACCGATCTGCACGCTCGTGGCCGACCCGGGTGCGCGTTGGCCGTCACCTTGCTGCAAGCCGTCGACTGTGATGAGGCCGGGACCCACCCTGGTCTCGAGCACGCGGGCAGGGTTGATCGAGTGCAGGCTGGTGGTCGGCGGGAAGAACCCGTTGACATCGACGATCAGGTGGGTGCTCGCCGACACGAAGACACACACCTGTCCGGCAGTGCCGACCTTGGCCATGACGGCATTGGGGACGACCACACCGACACCCGGCGCGTAGTTGAGGTTCGAAGCGGTGGGCTGCGTCGCGCCGCACGGGTAGACCGTGACGAACCCGGCAGCCTCCGGATCGACCACGGTCACGTTCAATGCGACGGCGGTCGCGGTCGGGTCGACGTTGCCTCGGCCGGTGACGGTGAGCTGCAGGGTCGACCCCCCGGCGCGGATCCCCTCACCGGCGTACAGGCCGTCGACCGTCTCGGCTCCCGGTCGAGTGTCGGCCAAGCGGCCGGGAGACAATGAAACGTAGTTCGGTTGGACCGGCGGCGGTGGTTGCTGCGGGGCACCGGGTGTGCCGACGACGGTGTTCGAGGCCAGGCTGCTGCCGAGGGAGTTCGTCGCGATCAGCGACACCGAGTAGGACGTGGTGTAGTCGAGACCGGCGAGCGTGAACGAGGTGGCACCGGCGGCGAGCGGGACGTTCACGGTCGTGCCGACGGTGGGCCAATGTTCACCAACCGTCCGCCGGCTCGCCATCAACGGCAAGGCGGGCACCGATCTGGGCCGTCTGTGCCCATCTCGGTGCCCGCGATCCCCGATGCGGTGGTCGAGACCGGCGTCGATCCGGTGACCCCACGCTTTTCAGGCGTGTGCTCTGCCGACTGAGCTACTCGACCGTAGTGATCAACTTCCTACAACTTGCACCACTTCAAACCAACTTCGGTTTGAGCGGTCCCGACGGGACTCGAACCCGCGACCTCCGGCTTGACAGGCCGGCGTGAACTCCAGCTTCACCACGGGACCAGACTGTGAACCAATCTGACCAGCACCCCCAACGGGATTCGAACCCGTGCCGCCACCTTGAAAGGGTGGTGTCCTAGGCCACTAGACGATGGGGGCTAGGGATTCTTCTTCCGGTTGAGAGCGTCGCAACACTATCAGCAGGTCAGCGGAATCGCGCCAGCTGATTCGTGCCACTACGGTGCGCAGCGTGCGTCTCTCGGTCGATCCGTCGCTCGTCGCGACGGACTATCCCTTCACCCACCGGATCCGCGTTCGATTCGCCGAAACCGATGCGATGGGGATCGTGCACCACAGCCGTTACCTGCCGTACCTCGAAGAGACCAGGGTCGAGTACCTGCGCGAGCTCGGCCATCCGTACGCCGAGATGCGGTCGGAAGGTGTCGACTACGCAGTGCTCGAATGCTTCGTGCAGTACCGGCAGCCGCTGCGCTTCGACGAGGAGGTCGACGTGCACCTGTCGCTGGCTGCGATCACGCGGACGTCGTTCCAAATGGCCTACTTGCTGACCGTCGGCGGCGAGGTCAGGGCAACTGCCGTCACCGTCCACGGCTGTGTGACCGCCGCGGGGCGTCCGACGCGCCTGCCCGGCTGGTTGACCGACCTCGGTTCTTGACCAATCCTTGACAGCTTTTCACCATTGCCCCGGCGACACGCTGGTGCCAATGGGTTTAGGGTGCCCACATGGGTCACGGCCGAGCCGCGGCATGATTGGCATCTGCACCGACAGCAATTCGCAACTCCCGGAGTTGCTGGTCGAGCGCTATGCAGTCGAGGTGGTGCCGATCACGGTCACGGTCGACGAGCACGAGTACCTCGAAGGGGTCGACCTCGACCCCGACCGGTTCTACGAGATGATCGCCACCGAGCCGCCGCCGCACGTCAAGACGACCCAACCGAGTCCGGGTCAGTTCGCGGCCGCGTACGACACGCTGCTCCATCGCGGTTGCGACGAGATCTTGTCGATCCACGTCACTGCGGCAACGTCGGGCACGCTCAACGCGGCGCGGTTGGCGGCTCGGCTGCTCCCGATCCCCGTCCGCCTCGTGGACTCCGGCACGGCCGGATTCGGGGTCGGTTGCTGTGTATGGGCTGCGGGCGACGCGATTGCCGATGGTGTCAACATCGATCGCGCCGTGCAGGTCGCCGAGTCGATGGCACCTCGCATCGGCGCGGTGTTCGTGGTCGGTCAACCGCTCTTCATCGAGACCGGCGACCATCCGATCGGTGTCCCGGTGATGACGATGCACGAAGGACGCCTCGACGTGGTCGCCACCGTTCAGACCATCGCCGAGGCCATCTCGACGATGGCGACTGCCGCCCTCGCATGGGGGCCACAGTTGAAGATCGGTGTCGGTTACGCCGATCGGAGCGGCAGGCCCTTGACCGACGCACTGGCCGACTCGATCGGTCGATCGCCCAACGTGGTGGAGCTCGTGCGCTACCGCATCGGCCCCAGCGTCGGTGTCTATGCGGGCCGTGGCACCGTTGGCTGCTTCATGTGCCCTGCTGCGTGATCGGCTCGCCGAGCGCGCGCACTGCCCAGTCGAGCAGCCAGCTCATGAAGTTGTAGAGGTGGTGCTCGCCGACGAGTGGGTCGTCCTCGTCGATGTCGTCAGGATCATGGTCCTCGACGACGTCGAGCATCGTGCCGAGCACCAGGCGGAGACCGTTGATCGCCTGTACGAACGAGACCATCGCCTCCTCGCTGACCGGCCCGGGCGTCTCCATCGCCAGGTTGACCGTGGCGATGCCTGCCAGGCGCGAGGCGACGAGGTCGTCGCGCATCAGGCGCTGGTACTCGGCGTCTGCCTCGGCATCGTCGGCAAGGTGGTAGGCCGGAGGGAACATCCGGATCAGCCGCGGATCGCCGGATTCGTCCATCAGCAGCTGGCCGAGCTCGTTCAGCAGGCGGATGACCAGCTGACGTTCGTCGTCGCCGATGTTGAACATGAAGCCGTCCCGGACCCGTTCGACCGGCGGGATGAATGCACGCTTGCGGGCCATCAGTCGTCTTGCTGCATCGTGGCCCACAAGCCGTGCTCGTGCAGTCGGAAGACGTCGATCTCGGCCTTCTCCCTGGCGCCGCTGGAGACGACGGCGCGACCCTTCTCGTGCACGTCGAGCATCAACGACGTGGCCTTCTCCAAGCTGTAGCCGAAGACCTTCTGGAACACGAACGTGACGTAGCTCATCAGGTTGATCGGATCGTTCCAGACGAGCACGATCCATGGCCGGTCCGGCACGATCTCTTCGTCGATATCCGTCTTGCCGACCTCGACGGGAACGGTCGTGGGGGCCATGTTCCCATTCTGCCGCTTGGCCGCTGTCTTCGGACGGCCATACGATGATGACATGGCTGTCGGCGCTCGCCCCCTCGTTCCTTCGCGGCTGGCGCCTGCGCGACTCGGACGCAACGGGATTGCCCACGGCACTCGACGCACCCCCACCACCGTGCTCGGCGGCTACATCGCCCTGACCAAGCCGCGGATCATCGAGCTGTTGCTGATCACGACGGTGCCGACGATGGTGCTGGCCGAGCGCCGCTGGCCGGCATGGTCGCTCGTGGCGATCACGTTGATCGGTGGCACCTTGGCGGCCGGCGGCGCCAACGCCATCAACATGGTCGTCGACCGCGACATCGACAAGCTGATGCCCCGCACCCAGGGGCGACCGCTGGTCACCGGGCTGATCCAGCCGCGCAACGCGCTGGTCTTCGCCCTGCTGCTGGAGGTGATCGCCTTCGGTGTGCTGTGGGTGGGTGCCAACTTGTTGTCTGCAGTGCTGGCTCTGTGCGCCACCTTGTTCTACGTCTTCGTCTACACGCTGTGGCTGAAGCGCACGAGCACGCAGAACATCGTGATCGGTGGTGCGGCGGGTGCCGTACCGGTACTGGTCGGTTGGGCAGCCGTCCGCAACGACGTCGCCTGGACGCCGGTGGTGCTGTTCGTCGTGATGTTCCTGTGGACCCCTCCGCATTTCTGGGCGTTGGCCATTCGCTATGCCGACGACTATCGGGCCGCCAACGTGCCGATGCTGCCTGCTGTCAGCAGCGCCGAGGTCACGACCCGCAAGATGGTCGGGTACACGGTGTTGATGGTTGCGTTCACGCTGCTGCTGATCCCGGTCGCTCACCTCGGTGCGATCTACATCGTGACGGCGGTGGTCGCTGGTGGATTGTTCCTCTGGAGCACCGTCGACCTCGGCAAAAACCCCACCCCACAGCGGTCGATGCGCGTCTTCGGATTCAGCATCACCTACGTCACCTTGCTGTTCGCCGCGATGACGATCGACATCCTGGTGCGATTCGGGGTCTGAGGATTTCCGCCCGCGCGCCGCGCTATGGGTAATCTCGCAGGTGTAACCCAATCGTCCGTAACCGACCGAGCACTGAATCGGGTGCGCGCCAGCGCGCCCGAAACGAAAAGAGTTCGCTGCCTATGACCACCATCGATACGCACGCAACAGGCGCGGCAACGTCGCCGGGCGCCCGCTTGGCGTCGGTGGGCGATTGGTTGACGACAACGGACCACAAGCGCATCGGTCGGTTGTTCATCGGCGTCTCGCTCGTTGCCCTGCTCGGCGTGATCGTTGTGGCAGCGCTGCTCGGCATCGAACGTATCGATGCCCAGGGGGCGATGCTCGACATCAACGCAGTGCCGCAGCTGTTCTCCCTCTACCGGATCGCGCTGACCTTCGTGGTGCTGGTTCCCCTGGTGCTGGGCATCGCCATTGCCGTGGTCCCCCTGCAACTGGGCGCTCGCTCGTTGACCTTTCCACGACTGGCGACAGCCGGGTTCTGGACGTGGTTCGTCGGCGCCGTCCTGGTGATCATCTCGATCGCCGCCAACGGAGGCCCCGGCGGCGGCGACTCCAAGTTCGTCGGGCTGTTCCTGGTCAGCCACATCGTCGTGCTGCTCGGCCTGCTGGCCGCTGCCACTTCCTTGGCGACCAGCGTGCTGACCACGCGCGCCCCCGGCATGAACATGCGTCGTGTCCCGGTGTTTTCGTGGTCGGCGTTAGTCGGCGCTCTCGGCCTGCTGGTGCTGCTCCCGGCCGTGATCGGCGCGCTGATCTACAACTACATCGACTATCGGTACACCCGCGTCGGTTTCGGCGGGAACAAGGCGATCGACAGTTGGATCAGCTTCGGCTTCACCCAGCCGGCCACGTTCGTCTACGCCGTGCCGGTGTTCGGGTTCGCCGCCGAGGTCATCGCCGTCGCCAGTGGCCGCAAGCTGGCAATGCGTGGCGTGATCTTCACAGGAATCGCGATGGTGGGGCTCACCGCGGCATTGGGCGGGCTGCTGCAACAACCGGCGGCCGTTGCCCGCAACGTCAGCCACATGGCGCTCGGCAACTGGCTCAGCGAGGTCGTTCCGTACGCGCTGTTCAACCTGTTGCCGGTGCTCGGTGGTTTCATCGTCATCGCCCTCGGGGCACTCGCCCTGCGCAGTGGCCGACAGCGGATCACGGCACCGCTGGTGTTCGGTCTGCTCGGCGCGCTGATGGTCTTCGTCGGGATCATCGCCAACGCGATCTACAACATCGGCGACGCCCAACTCGCCGGCACGGTGTTCGAAGAGGGCGCATGGCTCTACGTGGTCTACGGCTCAGTGCTGAGTGCGCTCGGCGCGATCACCTATTGGGGCCCGAAGCTGTGGGGCCGGGTCCTCCCCGACAAGCAGGTGCTGCCACTTGCCGCACTCGGCTTCATCGCCACCGTGCTGGCGTCGCTGCCGTACCTGATCGCCGGCTTCGCCAAGCAACCCGGCAACGTCACCGAGTTCGACTACTCGGGCCCGCAGAACCTGTGGAACGGGTTGTCCGCCGCCGGTCACGTGCTGATGTTCGTCACCGTGCTGGCCTTCGCCGGGTTGGCGCTGCGGTCGTTCACCAAGGGCGCTCACGCCGGTGACGACCCGTGGGACGGCCAGACGCTGGAGTGGGCCACGTCGTCGCCTGCGCCCTTCGCCAACTTCGCCGACGTGCACGCCGTTGCGTCCGCCGAACCCCTGCTCGACCTGAAGCCACGGAGAGACCGCTGATGCTCGCTCTGCCATCCGCTGCCGCACCTGCCCCACGACGGCAGATGTTCGTCGGCACCGCGCTCGGTTGTGTCGCCGCCGGCTCACTCGTCGGCGCGATGTTGGCGTTGTGGATGCGCTTCCGCACCGACGCGCTCGACGTCGTCGGTGGGCGCTGGGTCCCCAAGGGCATCAAGGTGCCGATGGTGCCGGTCAACACGATGCTGCTGGCGTTCCTCCCGATCTTCGTGTTCGCCCAGTGGGCCGTCTACGCGGCGCGGCGCGATGCCCGCAGCCACACGGTGATGGCCCTGAGCCTGGTCGGCATCATCGGGCTGGCCGTGATCAACGCGCAGGCGTACATCTACGCACGGATGAAGCTGCCCGTCGGCGGCACGGAGCCCACCGGGTTCAACTCGATGTTCTACGCGATCACCGGCACGTTCGTCGCCCTGATGATCATCGGGATCGGGTTCAGCGCGATCACTGCATTTCGGTACATGGGCGGTCGAACGGCGGATCGGGAGATCGTCTCGGCCCATGCGTTGTATTGGTACTTCCTCGGCGCGGTGTTCTTCGCGCTGTGGTTCGTGGTGTACGTGACGAAGTAGGCGAGGGGCACGAATGTTCACCACTGGATCCAAACTGTTCCTCGGGGCGACGGTCTTGTCGATCGTTGCCGCCGTGGTCTTCGGCATCTCCAAGGGGGGCGCCGACGGTTGGCTCGGCGTGCTCGGCCTGCTGAGTGCGGCGCTGGCGTTCGCGCTGCTGTTCGGCGTCAACTACTACGCCCAGGACGGCAACGTGTCGGCGATGTCCGACAACGCCACGACGAGGTCACCCGCTGCGCAGCCGCCCGCCGAGCGCAGCATGTGGCCGGCACTCACAGCGGTCGCGGTCGGCGCCATTGCCGTTGGCGCGGTCTCCAAGCCCATCGTGTTCAAGGCCGGGATTGCACTGCTGCTGTGCTCGGCAGTCGAGTGGATGGTCCACGGCTGGAGCGAGCGAGCGTCTGCTGACCCGGCCTACAACGCCGGCCTGCGCAAGCGAATGCTCCACCCCATCGAGTTCCCGGTGCTGGCCGCCGCGGGCCTCGCCGCGGTGATCTACTCGTTCTCGCGCATCATGTTGTGGATCGACAAGAGTGGCGGCCCGGTCGTCTTCATCGTGGCCGGCGCTCTGGTGCTGTTCGGTGGCTTCTTGTTCGCGTCGAGGCCGAGCCTGCACAAGGGTGTGGTCACCGGTGTGTGCACCATCGCCGTGCTCGGTCTGGTCAGCACCGGAGCCGTGATGGCTGTCGACGGGCAACGCACGATCGACCCCCATCCGACCACGCAGTCCGACAACGGTGCGGCATGCGCGTTGGCCGAGGAGGGCTCGGGAGACCAGAAGGAGATCGACGAGAAGGGCTCGCAGGCCGTGGCCTCGAAGGCCAGCATCGGGATCACCGTCACGCTGGAAGGCGGCAAGCTCACTGCCCACGAGCTCGCACTGCCAGGCAATCAGAATCCGCTGACCGTGTCGCGGGGCAACGTCGTCAACGTGATCTTCAAGAACCGCGACACCGTCAAGCGGCGGCTCACCGTCAACATGGGCGAGTTCGAGACCGACGTCAACGGCACTGCGGTCAAGACTCGTCCGAAGGCCTGCACGACCTTGGTTCGTCAGAAGGACGGCAGCCAGTTCCTGTCGTTCGTGTTGCCCAAGCCATCGATCGCCAGCTCGCAGCCGTACTCGTTCACCGTGCCTGGTGTCGACGGCGCCGAGATCGAGATCAAGGTTCCCTGAGAGATGAGCGGAGTCGACCAGCCAGTGAGTACGGTGCGAAATGTGAAACAGCGATCGGTCGTGGGCCTGGCCGTCATCGCTGCGGCGGGGCTTCTCGGCGGCTGTGCCCGCAATGCCCCGCAAGACACGTTCCAGCCGGCCGGTGAGAACGCTCAGAAGATCCAGAACCTGCAGCTGCCGGTGTTCATCGTCGCCGGGATCGTCGGCGCCATCGTGTTCGGGGTCCTGCTCTTCGTGGTCATCCGCTTCCGTGATCGTGGCCAGGAGATGCCCGAGCAGACCCATGGCAAGCCTGCCTTGGAGATCTTCCTCACGATCATCCCCGCGGTGATCCTGATCGGTGTCGGCATCCCGACGGTCAGCACCGTCTTCTCCCTCGCCAAGAGCAGCGACACGCAATGCGTCGTCAACGTGACCGGCCAGCAGTGGTGGTGGGAGTACGAGTACCCCGTGCAGAAGTGCGGCGACGTCGACATCGCCGAGCCACTCGTCACCAGTGGCGAGCTCGTGCTGCCGGTCAAGACCCACGTGCTGCTGCGCATCACCAGCAACGACGTCATCCACTCGTATTGGATCCCGAAGCTCAACGGCAAGCGCGATGCCGTGCCCGGTCGAATCCATCCGCTGCGCATGGAAGCCGACCATCCGGGCATCTACGCGGGTCAGTGCACCGAGTTCTGCGGGCTCAGCCACGCCCGGATGCGAATGGACGCGGTCGGGCTCACCAGCGCCGACTTCGGTACCTGGGTCGCCAACCAGCTCAAGCCCGCCGCAAAGCCGACCGACGCCTTGGCGCTGCAGGGTGAAGACACGTTCCGCACCCAGTGCTCGCGGTGCCACCAGGACAACGGCTTGATGGAGGAGAACGCCGACGGCACGAACTCCGAGAAGCCGATCATCGCCTTCCCCGACCTGTACGTCGTGGCCGGGAACGCACCAAACCTGACGCACCTGATGTCGCGCACCACGTTCGCCGGGGCGACCTGGGATCTGCTGACCGATGCCTGCCGCAAGACGTTGCACGACGCCAGCCCGGAAGCGTTCGGCGCGCTGTACCTGAAGGGCGTGACCCCGGAGTGCTTCAACGAAGCCGATTTGCGGGAGTGGATCCGCAATGCCCCGGCGAAGAAGCCGATGTACTCCAGTGAAGAGCAGAAGACCCAGAACGGTGGCAAGTACCGCGGCATGCCCAATCTCAACCTGACCGACGACCAGATCGACCAGATCGTGGCCTACCTGCTCGAGCGGAAGTAAGGAAGATCCCAGATGGCAATCATCGAACGACCCTCCACCGTCCCCGCCCTGGCCGGCGGCGACGCACCGCAATTCGTCACCCCGTCGTCGGCGTACGGCGTGTTCCGCAGGCCAGTCACCACCACCGGCTGGCGCTCGTGGCTGTTCACCGTCGACCACAAGAAGCTCGGCATCATGTACGGCGTCTCGGCGATGTTCTTCTTCCTGGTCGGTGGTGTCGAGGCGCTGTTGATCCGTACCCAGTTGGCGGCACCCGACAACACCGTGCTCAGCGCCAGCCTCTACAACCAGATGTTCACGATGCACGCTACGACCATGATCTTCCTGTTCGTGATGCCGATGGCTGCGGCGTGGGCCAACTACTTCGTCCCGTTGCAGATCGGTGCCCGTGACGTCGCCTTCCCACGCCTCAACGCCTTCGGCTTCTGGTGCTTCTTGTTCGGTGGCATCTTCTTGAACACCTCGTGGTTCCTCGGCGGCGCGGCCGACGGCGGGTGGTTCATGTACCAGCCCAACGCCAATGCGTTGTTCTCCCCGACCCACGGCGTCGACTTCTGGTCACTCGGGTTGCAGATCACCGGAATCGCCTCACTGACCGGCGCCCTCAACCTGATCGTCACCGTGCTCAACATGCGTGCCCCCGGCATGAGCCTGATGAAGATGCCGATCTTCACCTGGATGATCCTGGTCGTGCAGTTCCTGCTGGTCTTCGCGATCCCGGTCATCACCGTGGCGCTGTTCCTGCTGATGTTCCAGCGCGTCTTCGGTGCCCAGTTCTTCAACGTCGACGCGGGCGCCGACCCGTTGCTCTGGCAACACCTGTTTTGGATCTTCGGGCATCCGGAGGTCTACATTCTCATCTTGCCCAGCTTCGGTATCGTCAGCGAAGTGCTGCCGGTGTTCAGCCGCAAACCGCTCTTCGGGTACAAATTCGTGGTCTTCTCCGGCGCGGCAATCGGGTTCATCGGCTGGGGCGTGTGGGCCCACCACATGTTCGCAAGCGGTCTTGGCCCGGTCAGCGTTGCGGTGTTCTCGGTCAGCACGATGTTGATCGCCATCCCGACCGGCGTGAAGATCGTCAACTGGACGCTGACGATGTGGGGCGGCAAGTTGCACTTCACCACGGCCATGCTGTTTGCCATCGGCCTCATCGTCGAGTTCACGATCGGTGGCCTCTCGGGCGTGACCCACTCGGTGTCGCCCAGTGATACGCAACAGACCGACACCTACTACATCGTCGCCCATTTCCATTACGTGTTGTTCGGCGGTGCAGTGTTCGGGATCTTCGCCGGCTTCTACTACTGGTGGCCGAAGATCTTCGGGAAGATGCTCAGTGAGGCGTTGGGCAAGTGGAACTTCTGGCTCGTCGTGATCGGCATGAACCTGACGTTCGGCCCGATGCACATCCTCGGACTGCAAGGTCAACCGCGCCGTATGGTCGTGTACCCCGAGAAGCTCACCGGCGAGGGTTTCTTCAACTTGCACTTCTGGAACACGGTGGCCACGGCCGGTTCATACATCTTGGCCGTAGGCATTTTCCTGTTCCTCGTCAATGTCTGGCATACCACACGAAAGGGTGCAAAGGCACCGCTCGACCCGTGGGATGCGCGCAGCCTCGAATGGCTCACCGACAGCCCGCCTAAGGTCCACAACTTCGACGTCATCCCGCATGTGCACGCTCTCGACGAGTACTTCCACATGAAATACGAAGAGGTCGACACCGATACCGGACCTCGCCTGGTGAAGTTGCGCACGGCCGAAGAACTGCACGCCGAGCAACAGGCCAATGCCGACAAGCACATTCACATGCCGTCGCCGTCGTACTGGCCAATGGTTGTTGCCATCGCCCTGCCGATCATGGCCTACGGCATCATCTACTCCAAGGTGTTGACCGTCATCGGCGGTGCGATCCTGTTGATGGGGATCTACGCATGGTCGCTCGAGCCCTCCGTTGCCGACGACGGCGACTACGACCCGCCGGCACAAGGTGGAGAAGCGACCAAGGAGCTTGCCAATGTCTGAGGCAACCCTGGTACAAACTCCTGCCGCTGACGACCACGTCGCCGACGATCACGCCGGCGATGATCACAGTCACATGGTCACGTCCACCGGGCTCAGCAACAACAAGCTGGCGATGTGGTTGTTCCTCGGCAGCGAGTGCTTGCTGTTCGGCGGGCTCATCTCCACGTACATGCTGTACCGAGGCCGGCACACCGGCTCGCCGGGCCCTGCCCAGCTGTGGGACATCCCGCTGACATCGGTGTCAAGTTTCGTGTTGTTGATGAGCTCTCTCACCATGGTGCTGGCCGTCAGCGCCGCGCAGCAACGCGATGATCGCCTGACGTGTGTGTGGCTCTCGGTGACTGCTCTGCTCGGCTCCACGTTCGTTGGTGCGCAGGTGTACGAGTTCACCTCCTTCTACCACGAGGGTGTCGGCTTCACGACCAGCTTGTTCAGCTCGAGCTTCTTCACCCTCACCGGCTTCCACGGCATCCACGTGACGGTCGGCATCATCATGTTGATGTCACTCGTCGGCATCGTGTCACGCAGCAAGGTGCCCGGCGACAAGGCCGAAGTGGTCGAGCTCATCGGCCTCTACTGGCACTTCGTCGACATCGTCTGGATCGTGATCTTCACCCTCGTCTACCTGATCCCGGCATGAGGTCCGCACCATGACTGCCATCGACCACCCAGGCACAGAGTCAGCGCATGCCGAGCACGCCAGTCACGACGGCAGCCATACGAAGCCCAACAGCTTCTACATCAAGGTTGCGGTCGCGCTGGCCGTCATCACCGCAGTCGAGGTCGGCCTCTACTACCTCGACATCGG
>JAYVOI010000350.1:0-3127 GCA_043758005.1 Ilumatobacteraceae bacterium | reverse complement strand
CGGTCTTCAGCGAGCGCTGCAACAGCCCGAGCACGATCGCGAACTCCGGGTTCGACGCCGATCCGGGGTCGGGCACCTCGCCGGCCTTCTCGAACTCGACGCCCTTGTGCATCAACAGTGTGGCGTCGCCGCCATCGTCGAGGATCATGTTGGGGCCCTGCTCGCCGTTGACCCCTTCGGGCCAGGCGAACATCTGCTCGGCGCACCACCAGTACTCCTCCAGCGTCTCACCCTTCCAGGCGAACACCGGCACGCCCTTGGGCTCGTCGACGGTGCCCTCCGGGCCGACTGCAACTGCGGCCGCGGCGTGGTCCTGGGTCGAAAAGATGTTGCAACTCGCCCACCGCACTTCGGCGCCGAGCTCGACCAGGGTCTCGATCAGCACCGCAGTTTGGATGGTCATGTGCAACGAGCCCGAGATCCGCGCACCCTGCAAGGGCTTCGACGGACCGAACTCCTTGCGCAGGGCGCGTAGCCCGGGCATCTCGTGCTCGGCAAGGTGGATCTCCTTGCGGCCGAATGGCGCAAGTGAGAGATCGGCAACGCGGTAGTCGCGGCGCGCCGCAAGAGACGATGTCATGGAAGGTTCCTCCACAGGTAGAACAGGCACGGGATGTGCAAGTTGTAGTTCGGGCCGGTGCCAGCTGGCAACGTTCAATTCAGCCCGTGGGGTGCGACCAGTCTAGTCGGCGAGAATGACGGCAGACGCGTCGAACAGGTAGTGCTCGTAGCCGGCGAGGTTGTACATCCGCACCGTCGCATCGGTGCCGTACTTCAAGATCGCCATGTTGGGGATCGGTGTCGGGCCTTCGACCGAGTTGAGGTTCGACGACAGCGGTCGGGTGGCGCTGGCCGGGTACGCGGTGAGGAACGACCGCACGAACGCCGACGCGTACTGTCGGGTCAGCGATGCCGAGGTCAGGTTGCCGATCACGGCGAGCTGCTTGCCCACGGCGTCGGGGCCGATGACGACCGAACTGGCGAATGCGGCGAAGCTCCAGTCCTCTGCCTGACCGGGTCCGAGCGCAACGCCGCCGAACTGCGGGTCACGGGTGTCGAAGGTGCGGTACGGCGACGATAGCGGCACGACTCGTCCCTGACGTGTGGTCTCCACCGCACCGGTCTGCATGTAGCCCACCACGTCGGCGACGACGTCGGTCAAGCCTTGGTTGTTGAAGATGCGCACGTTGCCATCGGAGCCGACCGGCACGAACACCAGGTTGGCCTTGATCGCGTTCGGGCCGAGGTTGAGGTTCGAGGTCGTTGGCGCCTGCCCGCCAAGATCGTCGGGGAACACGGACAGGTGCGTCGAAACGGAACCGGTGATGCCGACCACGTTCAGCAACACGCCAGTGACGTTGGGCAGGTTGGGAACGACGTCGGTGATCGCCGGGTTGATGCCGTCGACGCCAAGGATCGGCAGCACCATGGTCTCCTGGGCCGACATCGGCGTACCCGACACGCGGTTGACGTTCAGCGGACCCGGGCGCGTGTCGAGGACGCGCGACGGTGTGGTGGGGATCAACCTGGCGCCAGGATCGGCGGTACCCGAAGCAGGCACGTAGCTACTGGTCGAGAACCAGCCGAACACGTCGACGATCACGTTGGCGCTGCTGCTCTGCCCGAACAGGCCGATCGTCAGATCGCCGTCGAGACCAGGGCGCACGATCGAGGCGTTGGGCACCGTGTCACCCGCACTGAAGTTGATGATCGAGGTGCGCACGGCCGGCCGGGCACCCTTTCCGTAGGCCTCGAGGTAGCCCCCGGCGCCCGCATCGGTGACGGTGATGTTGACCACGACCGCTAGCACGTCGGCAGTGGCCACGGGAATGCCACCGAGGCCCAGCAGATCGATGTCGAAGGTGGCCGGCTCCGGTGCGTGCAACGGCTTGGCGCCGAGCGGTGGCACGTCGTGGTTCGACAGGGCACCCAGACGCGAGTCGAAGATGCGCGTCGGAGTCAGCGGATGGAACTCGCCACCGGCGCCCAAGCCGGTAACGGCCTCGACATGAGAGACCAGTTGTGAAGCGGTGGGGATGATGACGATCGCACCGACGAGCCCGAGGACTGCCGTCAACCGCGCGATGTGACGCCCTGACTTCATGGTGTGAGCGTACCCCACGGTGCCTCCAAACTGGTGCGCGGGCAGCCCGCCGCCCTGGTCACGCTGCGAATGTCGGGGCCAGACCTTCGCTGCTCACGCGGGTCATGATCGCCGCGTGTTCGGCGTCGTCGACGGCGACCGCCTCGTCGATCAGCATCACCGGGATGCCCTCGCGGATGACGTACTTGCGGTGCAGTCGGGGGTTGTACAGACCGTCACTGTCGCCGAGGTAGTACAACGGGCCCTTGTCCTGCGGGCACGCCAGAACAGCCAAGAGTCGGGGGTCGAGCGCCATCGTCATCGATTCTGTCACACGCTCGTCACGAGGGCCAGGACCTCGGCCACGCGCTGGTCGCAATCGTCCCGATTGGCTGCTTCGAGGTTCAATCGCAGCAACGGCTCGGTGTTGGAGGGGCGCAGGTTGAACCACCACGACCCGCAATCGACGGTCAGCCCGTCCAGACGATCCTGTTGGTCACCTGCGAACTGGGCGGCGACCTGTTCGATCACCGCTTGTGTGTCGGAGACGTGGGTGTTGATCTCGCCGCTCGACGAGTAGCGCTCGAACGGTTTGCGCAGCACCGACAGATCGGTGCCCGACCGGCTGATCTCGCCGAGCATCAGCATGCTTGCGATCAGCCCGCTGTCGGCGCGGAAGTTCTTGAGGAAGTAGTAGTGCGCGGAGTGCTCGCCACCGAACACCGCACCCGTTTCGAGCATCTGCTGCTTGATGAACGAGTGGCCCACCTTCGTGCGCACGGGAACGCCACCGTGTTCGCGGATCACTTCCGGCACGGCGCGCGAGCAGATCAGGTTGTGCAGGATCGTCGCGCCCGGGTTCGTGCGCAGCACGCCGGCGGCAAGGATCGCGGTGGTGGTGGAGCCGCTGAGGCCGCGGCCGCCCTCGTCGACGACGAACACCCGGTCCGCGTCGCCGTCGAACGCGAGCCCCACGTCGAAGCCACCGGCGACGACACGAGCCTGGAGGTCGCGCTGGTTGGCCGTTTGCAACGGGTCGGCCGG
>JAYVOI010000349.1:0-7349 GCA_043758005.1 Ilumatobacteraceae bacterium | reverse complement strand
TGCGATGGTGTCAACAGCCAGATTCGCAACGAGCTGGCCGATCAGGTCCATCCGAGCGTCGCCCGCGGCGGGTCGAAGTACATCTGGTTCGGCACGTCGAAGCGATTCGACCACTTCACGTTCCTGTTCGCCGAGACCGAATGGGGTTTGTTCCAGGCCCACGTCTATCCGTACTCGTCGACGGAATCGACGTTCATCGTCGAGACGAGTCCGCAGGCCTGGCGTCGTGCCGGCCTCGACGCAACCGCGGCGACCGTGTTCGCGCCCGGCCAGAGTGATCCGCTGGCACAGGAGTTCTGTGAACGGATCTTCGCCGGGCCGCTCGATGGCCACGCGCTGATCGGCAACAACTCCAAGTGGCTGGAGTTCAACACGGTGCGAAATGGATCGTGGAGTGCCGTCCACGACGGGCGCGATGTCGTGTTGTTGGGCGACTCGGCGCACACCGCACATTTCTCGATCGGCTCGGGCACGAAGATGGCGTTCGAAGACGCGATCGAGCTCGCCGAGGTCATCGTCGACGGCACCGGTTCGATGTCCGAACGCCTGACTGCCTACGAAGCGGTTCGACGACCACAGATCGAGAGCACACAGCGTGCCGCGATCACCAGTGAGCGCTGGTTCGAGGCCGCATCGCGTTACATCGACCTGCCGTCGGAACAATTCGCGTTCCAACTGTTGACCCGAAGCCAACGGATCACCTACGACAACCTGTTCGTGCGCGACGAAGGCTTCGCAAAGGAGATCCTCGGCTGGTTCCATCGCAGCCGGCCGGAGCATCTGCGTCCGGCCTCGGAAGCGACTCCGCCGATGTTCTACCCGTTCGAACTGAGGTCGGTCCGGCTGGCCAACCGCGTTGTCATGTCGCCGATGGCGCAGTACTGCGCCATTGACGGGATGCCCTCCGACTGGCACCTCGTGCACCTCGGGTCGCGAGCGGTCGGCGGTGCCGGATTGGTGATGACCGAGATGACCTGTGTCTCGCCAGAGGGTCGCATCACGCCCGGGTGCACGGGGATGTGGAACGACGGCCATGCCGCAGCGTGGCGGCGAGTCACCGACTTCGTCCACGACAACACCTCCAGCTGCATCGGGCTGCAGATCGGCCATTCGGGACGCAAGGGCTCGACGTGCGTGCCATGGGAGGGCACCGACCTTCCACTCGGCGAAGGGAACTGGAAGCTCATCGCTCCGTCGCCAATCCCGTACATGCCGGGCAACGTCGTACCCCGCGAGATGAGCCGCGACGACATGGACATGGTGATCGCCGACTTCGTGCATTCGGCGCGGCTGGGTATCGAAGCCGGCTTCGATCTCCTCGAGGTCCACGCCGCGCACGGCTACCTGCTCTCCTCGTTCCTTTCGCCCGTCACCAACCAACGCCGCGATGAGTACGGCGGCTCGCTGCACAACCGCATGCGCTTCCCGCTCGAGGTCGTGCGCGCCGTGCGCGCAGCATGGCCCGACCACCTGCCGCTCAGCGTGCGCATCTCGGCAACCGACTGGATCGACGGCGGGTTCGGTGGCGACGATGCCGTGGTGCTGGCCGGCGAGTTGATGCGATCGGGCTGCGATGTGATCGACGTGTCGACCGGCCAGGTCGACAAGGCAGACCACCCTGAATACGGCCGCCTCTACCAGACCCCGTTCGCAGACAGGATCCGCCAGGAGGTCGGTATCGCCACGATGGCGGTCGGCGCGATCTCCAGCATCGACGACGTCAACACCGTGATCCTGTCGGGTCGTGCCGATTTGTGCCTGCTGGCCCGCCCCCATCTCGTCGACCCCTACTGGACACTCAACGCAGCCATCGACCTGGGCTACTCCGGTCACGCGTGGCCGAAGCAATACCTCACGGGCCGCACAGCGCGCCGTCGCGAACAACAGCCGCTGGCGCTGTTCGACGGCCGGCGCGATCCCTAGGCACCGTCGCGAGCAAGCCGGCGCGAGCTGATGGTGCTCTCGACGTGTCGCATCGCGGGTTCGGCGAGCAGCCCGACACCCTTCATGAAGACCTCGCACGCGGCGCGTCGCTGTGGTGCGCAGGCGCTCAGTTCGTCGGGGAGCCCCGGGTCTGCGTAGGCCAGCCGCCGCCAGTCCTCGAGCAAGGTCACGTAGTCGACGAATGCCGCGCGAACGCCGTGATCGTGGGCCTCCCAGCGAGCGAGCATCCGCTGATGTCGCCGGATGAACGCACCGTACTGACGCACCAGCGCGCTGACGTCCCACGCGGATGCCGCCAATGTCTGCACGTCGGCGAAGCCTTGATATGTGCCTTCGAACATCGATGTGTATCGGGCGAGATCGAGGCGCTGGAGTATCCGCCGCACGTCGGGCGCGACTCGGCGCGGCGCCATCCACACCCCCGGAGCGAGCGGCCCACAACCGAGGCCGGCAAGCCTGGTGCGCAGCAGGTGCCGACGGTCGCGTTGTGCTTCGGGAACCGAGAACACGATCAGCACCCAGCCGTCGTCGAGGTCGGCGGCGATCTCGCTCTGGAAGATGCGTACGTCGCCGTCGCGCAGCACGTCGAGCAACTGTTCGCCTGCTGCGTATCCGGCACTGCCGAAGTGCCGTGCGCTCGTCAGCAGACCCGTTCGTTTGAGCCGAGCGATCGCCGAGCGAGCGGACTGCTCGTCGATGCCCAGGTCGGCCAGCAGCACCACGAGGTCTGCGATCGCCACCCAGTTGCCGAGCCGGCGGATGAACGCGCCATACAGCGTGACGATCGCGGCTCGGGGCGTGAGGGCAGGTGAGGTGTTTCGCATTGGAGTCGGCAGTGTGAACGGTCGAGCACACTACGGTAGACCGTGGAATGCAGACGTGTGCCGTGTGCTAGCTTCCGAAACGTCTTGCTCATCGGTGACGACCGTCAGGATGACGGAATGTCGGGTGAGATGATCGGCCGGCGCCCGACGTCGGACCAGCAACAAGGGGGAGCACTCGATGCGTAGGAAGTCACTTGCGGCAATCCTCGCCGGATCTGCGCTGATCGCTGTGGCATGCGGCAGCGACGCCAAGACGGCCACAACGAACGGCACGACCGCAGCGGCGGCGACCACGGCTACGACGCCGGCGCCCGAAACGAGCGCTGCCGCACCAGCCACGACTGCCGCAGGATCGGCGACCAGCGCGGCGACATCGTCCGAAGGGCCGATCGTGATCGGCGCGGCCATCGACCTCACGGGCAACATGGCGCCGTTCGACGCCCCGGCACTCGCCTCGGCCCAAATCGCCGTGAAGAAGATCAACGACGCCGGCGGCGTGCTCGGGCGCCAACTCGAACTCAAGTTCATCGACGACAAGCTCGACCCCGCGGCCACCAAGGCGGCGGCCGTCGACCTGATCACCAAGGACAAGGCCGACGTGTTGTTGACGACGTGCGACGTCGACTTCGCCACCCCGGCGATCCAAGAAGGCATCAACGCCGGTCTGTTGACCGTTGCCCCGTGCATCGGGACCGACCAGATGGGCCCGTCGCGCTTCGGTGATGCCGGCAAGCTGGCCTTCAGCATGGGCAACCTGGCCCAGGACGAGGGCGCGGTGCTCGCCGAATATGCGATCGAGAAGGGGTACAAGACGGCAATCGTCGTACCCGACAGCCTGCTCGTCTACTTCCAGAACGTGTGCTCGGCCTTCACCAAGCGCTTCGAGGAAAAGGGCGGCAAGGTCATCTCCAACGAGGGGTTCACCTCGTTCGACCAATCGGTCAACAACGTCCCGACCATCGTCACCGGCGCCGGTGCGGCCGATGTCATCGCCCTGTGCACGTTCCCACCCGACATCACCACGGCCGTGAAGGGCATCCGCGACGCGGGTGTGGCGACCCCGATCTTCAGCCCATGGTCCGGTGACGGCACCTTCTGGATCCCCCCGGACCTCACCGACTTCACGTTCAGCACGTTTGCATCCGTCTTCGGTGACGATCCGAATCCCGATGTCAATGCGCTGATCAAGTCGATGACCGATGCGGGCAACCCGCCGGCAACGGGTGGTTTCGTCACCGGAGCCGCAACCATCGAAGCGATTGCCGCGGCGATCGAAAAGGCGGGCTCGACCGACGGCGCGGCACTGGCTGCCGAGTTCGAGAAGTTCTCCGGGCTCGAGACGACGTCGGGGAAGATCACCTTCTCGCCGACCGTTCACACCGTGTTCGGCCGGGAGTACCGGATCATGACGTTCGCCAACGGCAAGCCAACCTTCCAGAAGCTGATGGCGGCATCGTCGCCCGCCGACATCTCCTGATCCGCTCCCGCGGGTGCATCGATGAGTGAGGAATCCGGATCCCTTCATGCCGCGGCACTGAGCCGTGCGTATGCGGGGGTCCGAGCACTCGACGACGTCACGATCAGGGTGCACTGCCACGAGGTCGTCGGCTTGATCGGCCCCAACGGGGCGGGCAAATCGACCCTGGTCAACCTCATCAGCGGCTTCGATTTCCCGACCGCAGGGATGGTGCTGCTCGACGGCATCGACATCACCACCTGGCCTGCACATCGTCGAGTTCGTGCTGGGCTTGCCCGCACCTTTCAACACGGCCACACCTTTCCGGCGCTGACGGCTCGCGAGAACGTCGAGGTTGCTGCGCTCGGTGCAGGTGCGTCGGCCAGAGTCGCCCGACGACGAGCCGTCGAGTTGCTCGACCTGCTCGGCATCGCCGCCCACGCCGATGCGGACGCATCGACGCTGGCTCATGGCGACGAGCGCTTGCTCGGTGTCGCCCGGGCCCTGGCGACGGAGCCGACGTTCGTGCTGCTCGACGAACCGGCCGCCGGCCTGAACGAGGACGAGGTCGGCGCCTTCGCCGGCACGATCAGGCTGGTGCGTGACGAGCGCCGAGCGGGCGTGTTGCTGATCGATCACAACGTGCCGCTCGTGCTCGGAGTGTGCGATCGTATCCACGTGCTCGATCAGGGTGTGACGTTGGCCGAGGGCACGCCGGTGGAGATACGCAACCACCCCGCAGTGGCTGAGGCCTACCTCGGAGGAACGGCCGCGGCGTGACCGAACCGGCGCTGCTCGAGGTCAGCAACCTGAGCGTGCGCTACGGCGCGGTTCCGGCGTTGCGCGACGTGAGCTTCGCCGTTCGCGCCGGCGAGGTCGTCGGCGTCGTCGGGCCCAACGGCGCCGGCAAGACGACCTTGCTGTCGGCGATCATGCGCATGGTCGGTTGGTCTGTCGGCGATGTGCGGTTTCGTGGCGAGTCGCTGGCTCGTCGTTCCGCCGATCAGGTCGCCCGGCTCGGCATCGCCCTCGTGCCCGAGGGTCGGCAGATCTTTTCCGACCTCACGGTTGGTGAGAACCTCCGGCTCGGCACGATCGCCCGCCGATCCCGTGGTGGAGTGCAGCGAGACCTCGACAGCGTGATCGAACTGTTCCCGATCGTCGGCGACTTTCGCGATCGGCCGGCGGGATTGCTGTCGGGCGGGCAACAACAGCAGTTGGCCATCGCCCGTGCGTTGCTGGCCGATCCTGATCTGCTCGTGCTCGACGAGCCGTCCCTCGGCCTGGCCCCGACGGTGATCGATGCGGTGTTCGAAGCACTCGACGCGATCCGCCGTGCTGGTCGCACCATCGTGATCGTCGAGCAGCGCGCTCAACGCACGATCGCCTTCGCCGATCGCACATTCGTGCTGGCGGACGGCCGGATCCGCGCCGAGGTCGGACCCGGCGATGCCGGCAATGGCGAGTTGCTGCGGGCCTCGTACTTCGGCGTCGACGGCGGCTCACACGCCCAAGAGGACGCGTCGTGAACTACGTGCAGTACTTCATCGATGCAGTTGCCCTCGGCTCGCTGTACGCGTTGGTCGCTCTCGGCATCGGGTTGATCTTCGGCGTGATGCGGCTGGTCAACCTGGCCCACGGGGAACTGTTGATGGCGGGTGGGTACACGCTGTTCGCCACCAACGGCTGGTCGGCATTCGTCCGGGTACCGCTGGTCGTGCTCGTCGTCGTCGCCCTGGCCTTGTTGATGGAGCGTCTCGCCTTCCGACCGTTGCGCGATGCGTCGCCGGCGACGATGTTGGTGATGACGTTCGCCGTCAGCTTCCTGTTGCGCAACATCGCTCAGAAGCGCTGGTCGTCGCAAGGCAAGGCGATGAACATCTTCGCCGGTCTCAGCAAGGCGTTCCGCGTCGGCGACCTGCGGATCAGGTACGTGACCTTGGTGTCGATCGGTGTCGGCGCCGCGCTGCTGCTCGCCGTCAACGTGTTCTTGTATCGAACCGAGATCGGTCTGCAGATGCGCGCCGTCGCCAGCGACCGGCGAATCGCCCAAGCGCTCGGCGTGCGCATCAACCGCATCGTCGTGGTGGCGTTCGTCATCGCCGGCGTGTTGGCAGCGGCCGCGCTGTTGCTGTTCGTTCCACAACGGCCGACGGTCACCCCCGACTTCGGACTGCAGATCGGCATCCTCGCGCTCATCGGGGTGGTCGTCGGTGGAATGGACCGGCTCGCGCCGGCGACGTTCGGCGGCTTCGCCATCGGCTTCGCCAACTCGATGGTGTTCAGTCTGCTGCCGAAAGGTCAACGAGTGTTCCTCGACTCAGCGCTCTATGGACTGGTGATCATCGTGCTGCTGCTCCGGCCCCAGGGACTGTTCCAACGAGAACGGCTGACGACGCGCGTATGAGCGATCGAGGCGTGTCGATCCGCCGCGCGACGCAGGCCCTCGGTGGGCCCATCGTCGTGGTACTGGTTGCCGGCCTCGCGTCGTTGGTGTTCAGCCAGAGCATCGAGCTGAGGTTTCACAACGCTTTCGTGCTCACGGCCATGGTGGTCAGCGTCTCGGTGTTCTCCGGCAACTCCGGCGTCATCAGCTTCGGCCATGTCAGCTTCGTCGCCCTCGGGGCATTCTCGGCGGGCATGTTCAGCATGGGCGTGCAGCAGAAGGGTGCAGTGTTCAAAGAGCTGTTCCCGTTCATCAAGGACAATCACCTCGGCAACCTGACGACGCTGCTGCTCGCCGCGTCCCTCGGCGGTCTCTACGCGCTGATCATCGGCATCCCTCTCGTTCGGCTCAACGGCCTGGCCGCGGGCATCGCCACGTTCGCAGTGCTCGGCATCACGCGCAATGTGCTGCGCAACTGGTCGAAGGTCGGGCCGGGCGCGAAGGCGATCCCAGCGGTGGAAGAGACCACCGGGCTCGCCCAAGCGATGATCGCGCTGATCGTGTGCATCGTGGTGGCGTACGTGTACCAACGCAGCCCGTCCGGCCGTCGGCTGCGCGCCACCCGAGAGGATGTCGCCGCGGCGCAAGGGGTCGGTGTGCGGATCTATCGCGAGCGCCTGATCGCCTTCGCCCTCAGTGGTGCGATGGCCGGCTTCGCCGGTGCGGTGTACGTCCATCT